>NZ_JBFUIN010000002.1:0-87161 GCF_056401855.1 Bacillus sp. P4_D3 | reverse complement strand
GTATAATACGCTTGGTCATATGGTACGTGAGTATATGAATAGTCAATGGATTGCAACGAATGAAAGTTATCGTTCTGGAGATCAAAAACAAATGTATTATTTGTCCATTGAGTTTTTACTTGGGCGTTTGCTAGGCAGTAACATATTAAATTTAGGCATTCGAGATGTATGTGAAAAGGGGCTTTCTGAACTTGGAATTTCTTTGCAAGAGTTAGAAGAGATTGAAGCAGATGCTGGCCTTGGTAATGGTGGACTTGGACGTTTAGCAGCATGTTTCCTCGATTCACTCGCTTCTTTAAACTTACCAGGACATGGCTGTGGTATTCGTTATAAGCATGGCCTGTTTGATCAAAAAATTGTTGACGGCTATCAAGTAGAATTTCCAGAACAGTGGCTTCTTCATGAAAACGTTTGGGAAGTAAGAAGGTATGACCAAGCCGTAGAAGTAAGTTATTTTGGAAACGTTGAACCACTAGAAATTGATGGACGTTTAGAGTTCAGGCATACAAATGCAGAAGTTATTATGGCAGTACCATATGACGTTCCAGTTGTAGGATATGAAACAAGTACTGTAAATACGCTTCGGCTTTGGAATGCGGAGCCAGTTCCTTTCCCGCAAAATTGTAAGGATATTTTGAAATATAAGCGTGAAACAGAGGCCGTATCGGAATTTTTATATCCAGATGATACGCATGATGAGGGGAAAATACTTCGTTTGAAACAACAGTATTTCCTCGTATCATCAAGTTTGCAAAATATCGTTCGTATGCATAGGGAGAGACACGGTAATCTTCGTCAGTTACATGAAAAAATCGCAATTCATATAAACGATACACATCCGGTTCTAGCAATTCCAGAACTTATGCGTATTTTATTAGACGAAGAAAAATTGACATGGGAAGAAGCTTGGCATATAACAACGCAGACGATTTCCTATACGAATCATACGACGTTATCAGAAGCGCTTGAGAAATGGCCAATTCACATTTTTAAACCGTTATTACCGAGAATTTATATGATTATTGAAGAAATTAATGAACGTTTCTGTCATGAGCTTTGGGACCGTTATTCGTACGATTGGAAGCGTATTGAGGACATGGCCATTATTGCACATGATCTTGTGAAAATGGCTCATTTAGCGATTGTTGGTAGCCATAGCGTTAACGGTGTGGCGAAAATTCATACAGAAATTTTAAAGCAGCGTGAAATGCGATTGTTCTATGAATTTTATCCAGATAAGTTTAATAATAAAACGAATGGAATTGCTCATAGGCGCTGGCTAATGAAGGCGAATCCGCAGCTGACGAATCTTATTTCGGAAGCGATTGGTGAAGAGTGGAAGAAAGAGCCAATTAAGCTGCAAGCACTGCAAAACTTCATACATGATACTAGTTTTCAAGAAAAGCTTGCAGGGGTAAAACAAGAGCGTAAGATTATTTTAGCGGAGCGCATTCATAATAAAATGGGGATCACTATTGATCCAAATTCTATTTTTGATGTGCAAGTGAAAAGGCTACATGCCTATAAACGACAGTTATTAAATGTTCTTCATATTTTATACTTGTATAACCGTTTAAAAGAGGATACTAGTTTTTCATTTTACCCGCGTACTTTTATTTTTGGAGCGAAAGCATCACCTGGCTATTATTATGCGAAGAAAATTATTAAATTAATAAATGAGCTTGCAAGAAAAGTAAATACCGATCCGTACGTAAGTCAATTTATGAAAGTTATCTTTCTAGAAAACTACCGAGTTTCTTTAGCGGAAGATATATTCCCGGCGGCAGATGTAAGTGAACAAATTTCAACTGCGAGTAAAGAAGCATCGGGAACAGGTAACATGAAATTCATGATGAATGGTGCAATTACACTCGGAACGTTAGATGGAGCTAATATTGAAATAAAAGACCGGGTCGGTGATGATGCCTGCTTCATTTTCGGCTTAACAGCGGATGAGGTTCTTCATTACTACCAAAATGGTGGATATCGTGCAAGTGACTATTATCACCACAATATGCATATTAAAAAAGTAGTAGATCAGTTAACGAATGGTTTCTTTGCACAGTCGGGAGCTGAATTTGAAGCGATTTATGATTCTCTCGTTATTCAAAATGATGAATACTTCGTTCTTCGAGATTTTAGCCCATATGCTGAAAGACAAGAAGCTGTCGGAAGGGCATACGAAAATAGGCAGAAATGGCTGGAAATGTCGATTTTGAACATTGCACAATCGGGGCATTTTGCGAGTGATCGAACAATTTTGCAGTACAGTAATGAAATTTGGGGTATTGGTAATACTGTTAAACTTTTTTAGATGAAAGCCCCTTTTGAAGGGGCTTTTATTTATTCACTTTTAAAACAGGGATACGCTTGCTTAGAAAAATAAAACGAGCTTAATGAGATTAAGCTCGTTTTACTTATTTTGCTTAAGAAAGGTAAGGCATGAACGTATATATTATACCTGTTCCGCCATATTCCCCTGTCGCAAAGTATGAAAATGTAAAGAAACCTGTAAACGAAAAAATTATTATAAGAAAAAGTGCAAAKATAAATTTTAGCATGTAAGGTCCCCTCATCCGAAAGTAATTTCATAGATTATTATAGTATACAAATATTGAATTTCCAATTGTTTACTGGTTAAAAATGAGAGGTCAGACATGTTTTGTATGTTGTAATGGAATGATTATTCGTAATGGATTTTGTATTTTTCGTAAATGTCATGTTGTGATGAACGTGTGCATATTCCCAATCACGATCATTAAAATTTATGTTTCGGGGAGGGAGAAGTGGAACGACATCGAATAAGTTGACGAAACGAAAGCTACTAGCTACTTGCAGTTTATAATAATTTCGAAAGGCGATATCTCCAACTTTTGGAGAGGCAAATGTATAAAGACCGTACTGTGCGAAGGCAGTATTTATACGTGCATCTAGTATGTGTAGTGTAGCGAGTGCACCTCCTAAGCTATGGCCTGTTGCAAGAAGTTTCTTATGGGCTGGTAATGACACGAGCATATCCATAATAGGATCCCGGCAAGATTCATAAATTGAAAGAAAGCCGTTATGGACATTTCCGCTATTTAAAGCGTATGGGTATGGCCTTTGGTTGACGAGTGAATCGATAATCCAATCTGTATCTGTTTGTGTGCCCCTGAAAGCTACAATGATCGTATCCTCAGATTCTAATATGAACCCAAACCATTCCATCGTTTGAATCGCTTTTCCTTGAAAGCCTTGTACATATTGGAATCCATCAGGTATTTCAAAAATCCCATTTTGTTTATATTGTTCATACGTTAGATCGCAGCAAGATGCTAACAGTATGGCAGTATCTTTATCGAAGGATAAAGGAGTACGCATCAAGAAAGCCCTCCTTAAGAAAAGGTATAGTTCAATATATGCAGTGAGGGACTTGATTCATTCTTTTTGAAAAAAGGCTATTTGGAAAACCAGTTGATGATCCAGAAGTTCAAAACTTTATCGGTCAGCATATGAAGGTAACTCTTAAGTATGTCGCGGAGAAGAGGCGGTGTATTCTTTAAGTGAAAAAGTAGAGGATGTAGAAGAATTTTATGAAAATAGTATAATAAGATGGCGCGATATACTTGTAATGAGGAAGTGTATAGAGAGAATATAAGTGTTTCATTTTAAATAGCAAAATAAGAGCCTTATTACAATTCACATGTAGCAAGACTCTTTAAGTTTCTTTATTAAATTCCTCATTAAAAATAGATAATAAAGGTGTTTAATTATGAAATCTGTATGTAAAAACTTTTATTTTACAAGTATTAATATATCATTTTTATATTCAAATGAATAATCGCCCGCTTTTTCTAATAGAACAGGTAAATATTCTTTTACCATTTCAGCAATCCCTAAATTAGAGGGATTCAGTATCCAATCGATTTGCTTCCAATCGAGAATACCTTCTCTAGTTTTTTTTATAGATTCACTCTCTAATATTGTATCTACTTCAAATAAATACACATATAATCCATCTTTTTTATGATCACTAGTATTCCATGTAATGATCCCCTTTGAATAGTACTGATTTACATTGAATCCTGTTTCCTCAAACACTTCACGAATTGCACCCTCATCAGCAGTTTCACCTATTTCATTTTTGCCACCAACACCGTTCCACACGCCCATAATCGGTGCCTTTTCACGATTCAACATCAAGACTTTATCCTTACTTTTTAAGAAACATACGTTATATTTAAACACTTAATCAGCCCCACATTTAAATGTATTTCTTATTTATATAAGTATATAATACAAATCCGTCAAGTACTATTTCTATACTTTATAACACTTTTATTTGTTTTTTAAACAATTTTATTATCTTATTATAGGAGGAAGAGACATGGTTTAATAAAGCGATGGAATACTATATGATTCAAAATGGTTTATACAGTCCAAAAGAAAAAGATAGTTCCCTATGAAGGAGGGGACTATCTTTTTTTAGTGTTTTATTCTTTCCCATCTAAAAGGCGACCAAGTCCACCTAAAACGCTGCCTTCACCGCTATTTTGAGCTGCTGGGCTTGTAAGGCGTGCTGCTAAGCGGCTAAGTGTTAAGGACTGAATCCAAACCGTTCCAGGACCTTCTAGCGTAGCGAAGAATAAACCTTCGCCGCCAAATAGAGCTGTTTTTACTTTTCCAACGAATTGAACATCGTAGTTAACATCTTTTGTCATTGCAACGAGACAACCTGTATCAATGCGAAGTTTTTCACCAGGTTTCAATTCACGCTTATATACTGTTCCGCCTGCGTGCATGAAAGCGAGTCCGTCACCTTCAAGTTTCTGCATGATGAAACCTTCACCACCGAAGAAACCAGTTCCAATTTTCTTTGTAAATTCGATTCCGATAGAAACACCTTTTGCCGCACAAAGAAATGCATCTTTTTGGCAGACTACTTTTCCTTGATATTCTGTTAAATCAACAGGAATAATTTTTCCAGGATAAGGAGCGGCGAATGATACGTGTCGTTTGCCATGACCTGTATTTGTAAATACAGTCATAAACATACTTTCACCTGTAACGAGACGTTTACCTGCGCCCATTAATTTACCGAATAGACCACTAGATGGTCCAGAACCATCACCGAAAATCGTTTCCATTTCGATATGATCTTCCATCATCATCATTGCGCCAGCCTCAGCGATAACGCTTTCTTCTGGATCTAATTCAATTTCAACAAACTGCATATCATCGCCATATAATTTATACTCGATTTCATGTGCTTGCATTTTTTCACCTCATCATATGTAGTAATTATATTGTACAGAAATCAACGGAATTAAAATACTGTAGTTTTGTTAATTTTTGAATAAAAATAGAATGGAAATTTAAGATTATACTAGGATTATAAAAAATGATAGGATGAAAGTATTCTCATTTGACGTTTTGGATTCAGCGTGATATAGTGAAAACACTATTGAGCTACATAATGTGGTACGGAAATAAAGCACGTTGTATTAAAGGCTGTAAGCTTGTTATACATTCATGTMCTTTATATCCACCTTTTCATGTGGATTCATAGTTTCATTTTTATTTAGGAGGTACATGACATGCAAACAGGTAAAGTTAAATGGTTTAACGGCGAAAAAGGTTTTGGCTTCATCGAAGTTGAAGGCGGAGAAGACGTATTCGTACATTTCTCAGCTATTCAAGGCGACGGCTTCAAAACTTTAGAAGAAGGTCAAGAAGTTTCTTTCGAAATCGTTGATGGAAACCGCGGACCACAAGCAGCTAACGTTACAAAAAACTAATTAGCTAGCGAAAAAAAGCATTCCGAACTTCGGAATGCTTTTTTTATGCTTTAGAACTAGACTCATCTGAAGATAATTCACCTTTAAAGGTGCGTTCTTCAAAATCATCAAGCAATTGTTCATATTCTTCATGTTCCTCTGTAGCGAAAACTTGTGGGTTTTTTCCATACATATCTGTTCCGATAAAGTTTTCGAAATCCTCTACATAACCAACATTTTCTTCACTATTTACATACATACCGTTATAGTTTTTTGAATCCTGTCTTTCTAAATCGGAGGGTGTTTCTGATGTTCCGTAATTTGCGACGTCTTGCCAAGCGTCTTCAGCATCGTATTCAACAGAATGATCTTCGTCGTGCTTGTGAAACGAAGGAGCTAGCACCTCTTCTTCAACTGGGCGCGTGTTCATATCTAATTTATTTGTAGTGTGCTGAATACACGTTGTAGCAGTTGGCATTGCTTCTAATCTTTCAAATGGAATTTCCTCACCAGACACTTCGCAAATTCCGTACGTACCAGCTTCAATTTTTTGCAGAGCATGTTTCGTATCTTCTAACTGTTTATGCCAAAATTCGATGAGTCCGAAATCTTTCTCACGTTCGTACAATTCTGTAGCCATATCACCTGGATGGTTGTCATAGCTAGACAATTCTCCTACTGAATCACGTTCAGATGCACGGTTTTCATTTTCATGAGTTTGTATCGTTTGTTCAACTTCTTGCTGTTGTTTTTCTAAAATAGATTTAAATTGATTTATTTGTTGTGGAGTTAACATAGTCGTCCACCTTCCTACAATTCGGTTTCTTTACATAGTATGAGCGTTCGGAGTAGGAATTATGAGATGAATTTCAGCTGGGAAGTTGGTATATGAAAAAAGGAGCTGCGTAAGCAGCTCCTTTTTATAGGAAGTATCCAAGCAATAATCCGATTCCCATTAGGAGACCGAAAATTGTATTTGTTTTTGCTGTTGAAATCATCGCAGGTACCATTTCCATTGGAATGCTTTTGCCGATAAAGCCTTTCGTCGCTTTAAATGCTTTCGGTGCACTTAAGAATACGATAAGCATCCATGGTGATACGATGTTAACGATGATTAAAGCGATTGTCCAAATGTAGGAAACGATGAACATAGAAGCAAGTACACCAACTGCTCTTTCGCGTCCAACGAGAATTGCTAACGTTTTACGACCATTTTCTTTATCACCATCTAAATCACGAATATTGTTAGATAGTAAAATTGCACCAATTAAAATGGAGCTTGGAATAGATAATAAAATCACTTCTGATGTTACTGCCCCTGTTTGGATAAAGAATGAAATACCAATAATAATGACACCCATAAATAATCCTGCTGTTAGCTCTCCAAATGGTGTATATGCAATTGGAATGGGGCCGCCAGTGTAAAGGTAAGCAACAGCCATACAAACAAGACCGATTGCAGCAAGCCACCAGCTAGAGTTCATACAAATATAAACACCTAATAGCGTTGCGATGCCTAAAAATCCGAATGCTAAGTTAAGCACGGTTTTTGGTTTAATGCCATCGCGGACGATAGCACCGCCGATTCCAACTGAACCTTCATGATCGAGTCCTCTTTTATAATCAAAGTATTCATTAAACATGTTCGTTGCTGCTTGAATGAGAAGGCAAGCAAGAAGCATCATAAAGAAAAGAGGAAGATGTATTTGATTTATACCTCCGACCTGCATTGCATAAGCTGTTCCGATGAAAACAGGAACGAAAGCTGCTGTTAATGTATGGGGACGTAATAAACTCCACCAAATGCGCCAGCCGGTTTGTTTACTTGGCTTTTGCGCTGTAGGAGAGGAATTCGTTTCGACGTTCATTTCCATGTTGAACCCTCCTTGGTCACATATTGTACACAATTAAGTGTAGAAAAAGCATCATTTAGTGTCAACGTTTATTTTCTAGGAAGAGAAGGTGAATTTCTCAGAAATGCTAAACGTTGACAGGCCTTTCCTTTGAGGTGTATCTTAAAATCAAGCGTAATTATGACTATTTTTCGCCCATAGGGGGGAGACAATTGTGATTCAAACGAAACAAAAAGGCTTACAAGAAGTTCTTGTTACAGCTATTAAGCGTGCGACTGATGAAAAAACATTAGTTAGTTTTGTAAAACAAATAGATTGGGTGGATCCACTTCTGTTTTATGCAGCAGGAAAAAGGGTCTCATTCGAAAATAGATGTTATTTTGCAGACCCAGCTCAGCATGTAATATTTGCTGGAATTGGCTCTGTTTTCACTATAGCAAATTCTTCTCACAAACGCTTTCAAACTGCTCGTGACGAGTGGGATAAAGTGAAAGAGAAAGCATTTGTACAAAGAGAAGGATATGAATTTGGAACAGGTCCTCTTTTATTTGGTGGATTTTCATTTGACCAAGAAAAAGAAAAAACGAATCTTTGGAAAGAATTTGATGATACCACATTTTCACTACCAGCATTTTTATTAACTGTAAAAAATGAAAAAGCGTGGTTAACCATTAATCAGTTCGTTTCAGCTGAAGATTGTGCAGAAACTCTTTATAACGAAATTATTTCTGTAGAAGAGAGAATTTTACAAGAGAGTAAACGTGCACTAGAAGGATCAAAATTAACAGTTACTTCTAAAGTAGAAGTTGATCCGAAGGGCTGGATGAATGCGATTGGAAAAGTTCAGGATGAAATGAAGCAAGGGAACGTGCAGAAGGTTGTATTAGCAAGGGAGCTAAAATTAACGATGGATCAGCATATTGATTCCGTTCTTGTTTTAGAAGCGCTTCGCATTGGGCAACCGGATTGTTACGTATTTTCTTTTGATTATAAAGGAGCATGCTTCTTAGGGGCGACACCTGAGCGATTGATTCGAAAAGAAGGCGAGAAGTTTACATCGATGTGCCTTGCTGGTTCAATTGGTCATGGCAATTCTATAGAAGAAAGTAAACAAAATGGTGAGACGCTTCTTCATGATGAAAAGAATTTGGCTGAACACGGTTATGTAGTTAACATGATTCGAGGTGTGCTAAGTGAGCATTGCGAATCTGTTAATATTCCGGAGAGCCCGGGCTTATTAACGACGAAAAATTTAATCCATTTATATACGCCAGTAGAAGCAAAAGGCGATGCAAGTCTTTTAGCGATGGTAGAAGAATTACATCCAACGCCAGCTCTTGGTGGTACACCTCGTCATGAGGCGTTGAAATTAATCCGTGATGTAGAGCTTTTAGATAGAGGATTATATGGTGCCCCAATTGGCTTTATAGATGATGAAGGAAATGGTGAATTTGCGGTTGCACTTCGCTGCGGATTATTAAACGGCGAGAAAGCATCCTTATTTGCCGGCTGTGGTATCGTAATTGATTCAGTAGCGCAGCTTGAATATGAAGAAACAAGTTTGAAGTTTAGACCGATGCTTGGTGCTTTGGAGGAATTAATGAAATGAACAATCATATAGAAGCATTATCATATTATTTAGGCGCGTTCGTGGACGAACTGACGCGTCTAAATGTATGTGATGTTGTTATTAGTCCAGGCTCACGGTCAACGCCGATTGCCTTACTAATGGAACAACATGAAGGAATAAAAACATATTTACATGTAGACGAAAGATCAGCAGGATTCTTTGCGCTTGGTATTGCGAAAGCAAAAAAACGTCCTGTTGCACTATTATGTACGTCAGGGACGGCAGCTGCGAACTATTATCCAGCTGTATGTGAAGCGTTTCATTCACGAGTGCCGCTTATCGTATTAACGGCGGATAGACCGCATGAATTACGAGATGTGGGTGCACCACAGGCGATGAATCAATTTAATTTATACGGTACTTTTGTGAAGCAATTTATGGAGATGGCACTTCCGGAGGCGAGCGAAACGATGTATCATTACGCTCGTATGACGACTCAGCGTGCGATAGCAAGCGCACTTCTAGCACCGCAAGGACCTATCCATCTCAATTTTCCGCTTCGCGAGCCGTTAATCCCAGATTTTTCATTAGAAAGCTTATGGGATAAAGGGCGTGGTGAATATACAGGAGTAGTTCAGCAAGGAAATGTGACGATGCCGAGTGACTATGTAAATTCTCTTGTGGGGCGCCTTTCAAATATGGAAAAGGGGCTTATTATTTGTGGAGACGGCAGTCATCCAGAAATCACAGAAGTTGTTATGAAAGTAGCTGAGAAAACAGGGTATCCAATTTTAGCAGATCCACTTTCTAACCTCCGTAGTGGTAATCATGATAAAACGATGATTATAGATTGTTATGATACATTTTTACGAAATGAATTGTTAAAAGAAACGTGGAAGCCGAATGTTGTAATTCGTTTCGGCGGAATGCCTGTTTCTAAAGCATTAACGCAGTTCATAAAGAAGCAAACGAAGGCAGTTCATATCGTTGTTGATGAATCCGGACAATGGAGAGATCCGGCTGTTGTTGCGACAGAAGTGGTACAAGCAAGTGACATTGAATTTTGCAGAGCATTACTAGAGAAAATGCCAGTTATGAAAAAGAATGATTGGTTCGGAATGTGGAAACATATAAACGAGAAAACGAGAGAAACACTTCGTGAGATGGAAACATATGAAACAGCATTTGAAGGAAAAGTAATTACGGATATTGTACGTGTATTACCAGAAGGGGCAACGTTATTTGCGAGTAATAGTATGCCAATTCGCGATACAGATTCATTTTTCTTCACATCGGATAAAAACATTCAAGTAATGGCGAACCGCGGTGTAAATGGTATTGATGGAATTATTTCAACTGCTTTAGGAGCGAGTATTATTTGTGATCCGCTCGTATTAGTAATCGGTGATTTATCATTTTATCACGATTTAAACGGATTATTAGCTGCAAAATTACATGAATTAAATATAACGATTGTTGTTGTAAATAATGATGGTGGAGGTATTTTCTCATTCTTACCACAATACGAGAAAAAGGAACATTTCGAATCATTATTTGGAACACCAATTGGGCTTGATTACGAGCATGTTGTCAAAATGTATGGTGGTTCATTTAGCCGTGTAGATGGATGGGAAAACTTCCGAGAAGAAGTACAAACTGGAACGACAACGAAAGGATTACACGTTGTGGAAATTTGTACGAATCGCGAAGAAAACTTGAAATTACATCGTGAATTATGGGCAAAAACAATGGATGTTATTACTACATCTTTGCAAGGTGAATCAAAATGAAAGTAACATTGCAAGGTGTATCGTATGAATATGAAGTAGCCGGAAGCGGGGAACCACTTCTACTTCTTCATGGTTTTACGGGAAGCATGGAAACGTGGCGTTCCTTTATTCCTTCTTGGAGCGAGCAGTTTCAAGTCATTCTAGTAGACATTGTTGGACACGGGAAAACGGAAAGTCCTGAAGAGGTGACGCATTATGATATTCAAAATGTGGCGCTGCACATGAAGGAACTACTGGATCATCTTCATATTGAAAATGCACATGTACTTGGCTATTCAATGGGTGGTAGACTTGCGATTACGATGGCATGCTTATATCCAGGATATGTGCGTTCTATTCTTTTAGAAAACTGTACAGCTGGACTTGAGAGTGAGGAAGAGCGAAAAGAACGCAAGGAAAAAGATGAACGACTTGCCGATAAAATCGAGCAAGAAGGTATCCGAATTTTTGTATCGATGTGGGAAAATATTCCGCTATTTGAAACGCAAAAACGTTTAGCGCAAAACGTAAAAGAAGCGGTGCGAAAAGAACGACTTGCTAATAATCCAAAAGGACTTGCAAATAGTCTTCGCGGCATGGGAACAGGGGCTCAGCCTTCATGGTGGAACGAATTGCAAAACTTAAAAATGCCTGTCCTTTTACTGAATGGAGAAAGCGATGAAAAGTTCTTTCGCCTATTAAAAAACATAGAAAAATGCATCCCTCGCGCGAAATTTGTCAAAATTGATGGTGCTGGCCATGCAATTCATGTGGAACAACCGGAAAAGTTTGATACAATAGTAAAGGGATTTCTAAAAACTATGCAGTGATGCTTTTTTCAGCAAGAAGGAAGTTGCACTTATAGAGGAGATCAGAAATATAAAAGGAGGTAATAATAATGACTATTGAATGGGTAAAAGAAGGCAATTACGAAGATATTATTTATTCAACATACAATGGCATCGCAAAGATTTCGATTAACCGCCCTGAAGTACATAATGCATTCCGTCCTAAAACGGTAATGGAGTTAATCAATGCTTTTGCGCACGCTCGTGATGATGCAAATGTTGGCGTTATCATTTTAACAGGTGAAGGTGGACGTGCATTCTGTTCTGGCGGCGACCAAAAAGTTCGCGGTCATGGTGGATATGTAGGTGACGACCAAATCCCACGTTTAAACGTATTGGACTTACAACGTCTAATTCGCGCAATCCCTAAACCAGTTATCGCAATGGTAGCAGGTTATGCAATCGGTGGTGGACACGTACTTCATATCGTATGTGACTTAACAATCGCTGCAGACAACGCTGTATTCGGACAAACAGGTCCTAAAGTAGGAAGCTTTGACGGTGGATACGGAGCTGGTTATTTAGCTCGTATGGTAGGCCATAAGAAAGCTCGTGAAATTTGGTACCTATGCCGTCAATATAGTGCACAAGAAGCGCTTGATATGGGCTTAGTAAACACAGTTGTACCATTAGAGCAACTTGAAGCAGAAACAGTACAATGGTCACAAGAAATTTTAGCAAACAGCCCAATGGCACTTCGTTTCCTAAAAGCTGCATTCAACGCAGACACAGACGGTTTAGCTGGTATTCAACAACTAGCTGGAGACGCAACGTTATTGTACTACACAACTGACGAAGCAAAAGAAGGCCGCGACGCGTTCAAAGAAAAACGTACTCCGGACTTCGGTCAATTCCCTCGTTTCCCGTGATCAAACCAAAAGCGGAAGCGGCTCGCTTAGAATGTGAGGGGGATGGAGCTTCTGACGTAGAGGCGATTTTTGCCTCGTAGGAAGAAGTGAAGCCACCGAACATTYTAGCCGCTGTAGCTGGATGGAACCAAAAGCGGAAGCGGCTCGCTTAGAATGTGAGGGGGATGGAGCTTCTGATAAAGAGGCGCTTTTTGCCCCGTAGGAAGAAGTGAAGCCACCGTCTAGCCGCTGTAGCTGGATGGAACCAAAAGCGGAGCCGACTGTTTAGCCCCGCACACAATGTGAGACGCAGCCCGAAGATCAAAACCGGAAACAAAACAACTAAGAGACTTGATTTTATATCAAGTCTCTTTCTTTCATGAAAGGAGAATGAATAATGGAGACGATGCCGAATTGGTTAATGCAACGTGCATTTTTAACACCAGATCGCACTGCAATTGAAATAGAGGATGAAAAGGTTACTTTTATGCAGCTGCATGAAAAAGTAGTATCTGTTTGTGAACAACTTTCACATGTAGGAGTGAAGCGGGCGCAAAAGGTGGCTGTTCTGATGAAAAATGGTATGGAGATGATTACAGTTATTCACGCCTTATCTTACGTAGGTGCAGTAGCTGTGCTTTTAAATACGCGTCTTTCAAGAGAAGAGCTACTTTGGCAAATGGATGATGCTGAAGTTGTTTGTTTAGTGACGGATCAAGATTTTGGGGCTAAGGATGTTCCCGTATATTCATTTGCTGAAGTGATGAATGGACCGAAGGCGGAAGCATCTATACAAGAAGAATTCTCTTTAGAAGAAGCGATGACAATTATTTATACGTCAGGGACGACAGGGAAACCGAAAGGCGTTATTTTAACGTACGGTAACCACTGGGCAAGTGCAGTCGGTTCCGCGCTTAATTTAGGGCTTCGCGAAGATGATTGTTGGTTAGCTTGTATGCCAATGTTCCATGTTGGCGGGCTATCTCTTTTAATGAAAAATATTATGTATGGTATGCGCATTTTACTCGTTCCGAAATATGATGCTAATTTTATTCATAAAGCACTTCAAACGAGAGGCGTTACGATTATTTCTGTCGTTTCTAAAATGTTAACAGATTTATTAGAACGACTTGGAGAAGGAACATATCCATCTTCTTTACGATGCATGTTACTTGGGGGAGGACCAGCGCCGAAACCATTATTAGAAACGTGTGTGGAAAAAGGAATTCCTGTGTATCAAACGTACGGTATGACAGAAACGTCGTCGCAAATTTGTACGTTATCAGCAGATTATATGTTAACGAAAGTAGGATCAGCTGGAAAACCTCTATTTCAATGCCAACTTCGTATTGAAAAAGACGGCGTAGTAGTGCCGCCCCGTGCTGAAGGTGAAATTGTTGTAAAAGGACCGAACGTAACAGGTGGCTACTTTAACCGTGAAGATGCGACGCGTGAGGCAATCAGAAATGGTTGGCTTCATACTGGCGACCTCGGTTATTTAGATGAGGAAGGATTTTTATACGTATTAGATCGCCGCAGTGATTTAATTATTTCTGGCGGGGAAAATATATATCCAGCTCAAATTGAAGAAGTATTGCTCTCTCATCCAGCGGTAGTGGAAGCTGGTGTTGTCGGTATGAAGGACGAAAGTTGGGGCCAAGTACCAGCTGCTTTTATTGTAAAAAGTGGAGAGGTAACAGAAGAAGAAATTCTTCGTTTTTGCGAAGAGAAATTAGCGAAATATAAAGTGCCGAAGAAAGCGTGTTTCTTAGAGGAATTACCACGAAATGCTTCGAAGAAATTGTTAAGAAGAGAGTTAAGACAATTAGTGGAGGAGATGTAGGTGGAAATAAAAAAGGCAACACTTTATATAACGGAAATGCCGCTCGTTATCCCATTTGCCGCAAGTTACGGAACTTACGAAAAACGTGAAAGTATCGTCATTGAATTAGAAGATACGGATGGATATGTTGGTTTTGGGGAAGTCGTTGCGTTTTCTGAGCCTTGGTATACGGAAGAAACGGTGAAGACAGCGCTACATGTACTTCAGGATTTTTTATTACCAGATTTATTGAAAGCTGAAATCTCTCATCCGAATGAAGTACCGTCTTTGTTCCAACATATAAAGAGAAACCGAATGGCAAAGGCCGGAATTGAAGGTGCTGTTTGGGATTTATATGCGAAGCGTCAAAAGCAGTCATTAGCGACATTACTTGGTGGAACTAGGACTGAAATTGAAGTCGGCGTTGTGATTGGGATCAATACGATTCCGGTTATGTTAAAACAACTCGAGAAGTACGCGCAAGAAGGATACGAGCGCTTTAAAGTGAAAATAAAGCCGGAACATGATTACGAATTACTGAAAGAAATTCGCAAAGAGTTTCCGAACATCCCGTTAATGGCTGATGCGAATTCAGCTTATACATTAGCGGATACGGAGAAATTGAAACGACTAGATGAATTTCAATTGATGATGATTGAACAACCGTTAGCGGATTATGATTTTCTTGATCATGCACAACTGCAAAAGAAAATTGAAACGCCGATTTGTCTAGATGAAAGCATCCATAGTTTAGAAGACGCACGTGTTGCGATTACACTTGGTAGTTGCCAAATCGTTAATATTAAACCGGGGCGAGTGGGCGGATTAACAGAATCCATTCAAATCCATAATTATTGTATGGAGCATAATATCCCGGTTTGGTGCGGCGGTATGGTGGAAATGGGGATTTCACGAGCGCAAAACGTTGCGCTTGCTTCATTGCCGAACTTTACGATTCCTGGAGATATATCTGCTTCTAGCAGACATTGGGAGAAAGATATTATTTCACCGGAAGTGATGCTTGAGGGCGGAAAAGTAGTGGTACCGCAAAGCGTTGATGCTGAGTATGAAGTAGACCGCGGAAGATTGGCGGAAATCACGAAGCAGCGGATTATTTTGGAGAGGTAAATTTAATCTTTAATCAGGATGCCCACAAATAGCGGGAGGATTTTGTCGTTAATTGTCGGTAAGTCGATATAATTCAATAATCGCTGATATAAWTYGAGTTACGGKCGATATAWTTKAAAAATCGCCGATATAWTTCAAGTTGYGKKCGATATATTYRRAAAATCGCCGATATAATTTCATTTACTATCACAGTACAATCGAGCGTATGAAAACAGAATGGAGTAGGGGGACTAAAATGAAGCACATTTCAATTTTAATAGCTGATGATGAAGCGGAAATTGCTGATTTAATTGAGATACATTTAGAAAAAGAGGGTTACCACGTCGTTAAAGCAGCTGATGGAGAAGAAGCCATGCATATTATTCAAACTCAACCAATCGACTTAGTGGTTTTAGATATTATGATGCCGAAAATGGATGGATATGAAGTGACGAGGCAGATTCGCGGCAAGCACCACATGCCAATCATTTTCTTAAGTGCGAAAACATCTGATTTTGATAAGGTGACAGGTCTTGTGCTAGGCGCAGATGATTATATGACGAAGCCTTTCACACCGATTGAATTAGTCGCACGTGTAAATGCACAATTACGCCGATTTCTTACGTTAAATCAACCGAAAGTAGCGGAGAATAAATCTGCTTTAGAAATTGGCGGAGTCGCTATTGATCCTGAGCGAAGAACAGTAAATGTGTACGGAGAGCCAATTGAATTAACACCAAAAGAATTTGATATTTTATATGTATTAGCAAGTCACCCGAAGAAAGTGTACAGTGTGGAAAATATATTTCAGCAAGTATGGGCTGAAGGGTATTACGAGAGTGGAAATACAGTTATGGTACATATCCGTACTTTGCGGAAAAAACTTGGAGAAGATAAAAGAAAGAATAAGTTAATAAAAACAGTGTGGGGAGTAGGGTATACTTTCAATGGCTAAAAAAATGAGAAGCTTTCGCTCGAAGATGGTTATGCTATTTGCGTTAAGTATGATATTTGCTGCGGGCATAACGTATTTACTTTATGAAGGATTACGGATTTATTATAAGCTAGTAGTTCGTTATGAGGATCCTTTAGCCCAATTTCGTTCAATGGTAAGACAAATTGGGGATATTAATTTCTTTTTAATTATCTTCATCCCTCTATCCATTATGTTTTTCTTCTTCCTTACTAGACCATACTTAAAATATTTTGATGAGATTTCGAACGGGATTCATCATTTGGCGAACGGTGATTTTACAAATCAAGTTCGCGTTTCRTCAAATGACGAGTTTGGATATATTGCTCGTGAAATAAATGTAGCGAGTGAGAAATTAAAAGAAGCAGTTGAACGAGGAGACTTTGCGGAAAGTAGTAAGGATCAGCTCATTGTTAACTTAGCTCATGATTTAAGAACACCATTAACTTCTGTTTTAGGTTATTTAGATTTAATTCTTAAAGATGAGAATTTGACGAAGGAACAAATTAAACATTTTTCCACAATTGCTTTTACGAAATCGGAAAGGCTTGAAAGCTTAATTGATGAATTATTTGAAATAACGAGAATGAATTATGGCATGTTGCAAATTGAAAAAAGACCAATTGATATAAGTGAATTACTTATACAGTTAGAGGAAGAATTGTATCCGTTATTAGAAAAAAAGGATTTAGAGGCGAGATTGAATATGAATCCGCATTTACCTATTAATGGTGACGGAAAATTATTAGCACGAGTATTTGAAAATCTTTTAACGAATGCAATTCGCTATGGGTATGATGGAAAGTTTGTTGATATGAACGGATATATTGATCGTGAAGAGGTAGTTGTACAAATTATAAATTACGGAGATAGCATTCCAGAAGAAGATTTACCGTATCTTTTTGATATGTTTTATACAGGTGATAAGGCAAGATCAGAGCAGCAAGGTAGTACAGGCCTTGGGTTATTTATTGCGAAAAATATTGTCGAGCAGCATAACGGTACCATTTCTGCTGAAAGTAATGTAATTAGAACGATATTTGAAGTGAGATTACCAAAAGAAGAGAATCAGGCGATTTAATAAAAATTTAAACTTTACCCCACTTTTTATTTTAATAGTTTTTTCTATTCTATACGTAAGTTACGTTAAGGAGGAACTAGAAATGAAAAAGTGGGTATTTATTTCTCTTTTTATATTATGTACAGTCTGTGTAGGCTTTTATATATCACCATTATTTCAAAAGGATATCGATGTTAAAATTGCAGAAAAAGATAATAAGGTAAAATCGGCGAATATTGAAAAGGTAGAGGTTACAAAAGAAGAGATTTATAAGGGAAATCTATTATTAGTTAATAAAGATTACCCAGTTAAAAAAGATAGCATTAGGTCCGACATTATAAATGTAAATCACAATAGTGAATTAGTAAGAGGTTATGTGGTATTTGATAGAAATCTTCGTTTATCAAAGGATATTGTAAAAAAGTTTTTAAACGTTGTCGATGCAGCTGGAAAAGATGGAGTACAACATTTCTTAATGAATAGCGGGTATCGAGATTTTAAAGAACAAAGTAAACTATATAAAGAAATGGGATCTGATTATGCACTCCCAGCAGGATACAGTGAACATAATTTAGGATTATCACTGGACGTTGGGTCTACTCAAAAGAAAATGGAGAAGGCTCCTGAAGGAAAATGGATTGAAGAGAACGTCTGGAAATATGGATTTGTTTTACGTTATCCGAAAAATAAAAGTAATATTACGGGTATTCAATATGAGCCATGGCATATACGCTATGTAGGCTTACCGCATAGTGCCATTATGCAAAAAAAGAAAATTACGTTAGAGGAATACTTAGACTTCTTAAAAGAGAAAAAAGAAATTTCAACTGATGTGGAAGGTAAGAAATATACGGTTTCTTATTATAAAGTTTCAGAGCGTATGAACGTCAATGTTCCAGCGAATAAGCAGTATGAAATTTCGGGGAATAATATGGACGGGGTTATTGTGACGGTTCAGGAATAGAGAAGAAAGCTATCTGAAATAGATAGCTTTTTAATCGATTTTAAACATTATAACGTTATATTTACTTCTCCCTTTTTTTGTGTTACGCTAAAAGTGAGAAAGAGATATAAAAATGAAACTTTAATGTAAGCGTATTCTTATGGCTTCTTATAGAAAAGGGTGGAAATACAATGACAGAACGATTCGTACTACGTAATGTGAAACGTGTGAACGGGGAAGAGATTGACATTGTAGTTGAAAATAATA
Organism: Bacillus sp. P4_D3; assembly: GCF_056401855.1. Taxonomy (NCBI): domain Bacteria; kingdom Bacillati; phylum Bacillota; class Bacilli; order Caryophanales; family Bacillaceae; genus Bacillus; species Bacillus sp. P4_D3. The sequence goes on along the minus strand of NZ_JBFUIN010000002.1, from coordinate 68,345 downwards.
AAATCGCTGAGGTGACAAAAGCTGGTGCCGGCGAAGGTGTAGAGGTTCTTGATTACTCGGGTACTTACGTATCGAGTGGATGGATTGATTTGCACGTTCATGCTTTTCCGGAGTTTGATCCGTATGGCGATGAGGTGGATGAAATTGGCGTTAAGCAAGGGGTAACGACAATTGTTGATGCGGGTAGCTGCGGGGCTGATCGCATTGCGGATTTAGTATTAAGTAGAGAAAAGGCAAAAACGAATTTATTTGCCTTTTTAAATATTTCCCGAATTGGATTAAAACGAATTGATGAATTATCCAATATGGAATGGATAGATAAAGAGAAAGTAATAGATGCAGTAGAAAAGTATAAAGATGTAATCGTTGGGTTAAAAGCGAGAATGAGTAAAAGTGTCGTTTGTGATAGCGGAATTGAACCGCTGCACGTAGCGCGCTCTTTATCTCGTGAAACATCATTACCGATTATGGTACATATCGGTTCAGCGCCTCCACGTATAGAGGAAGTTGTACCTCTTTTAGAAAAAGATGATGTCATTACACATTACTTAAACGGGAAAGAAAATAATTTATTTGATGAAGAAGGCAAACCGCTACCTGTGTTAATCGATGCAGTGAATCGCGGTGTTCACTTAGATGTTGGGCATGGCAATGCTAGCTTTTCTTTTAAAGTAGCAGAAGCAGCGAAGCGTCACGGCATTGCTCTTAATACAATTAGTACAGATATTTACCGGAAGAATCGTATACACGGTCCAGTTTATAGTATGGCTAACGTTCTTTCGAAATTCCTTTACTTAGGTTACACGCTCGAAGAAGTGATTGATGCGGTTACGAAAAATGCAGCAGAATGGCTTAAGAAACCAGAGCTTGGCCGCATTCAAGAAGGGGATATTGCGAACTTAACTTTGTTTACGGTTAAAGATGAACCGATTACGTTAATTGATTCAGAAGGGGATCAGCGCATTGCTGAAAGAAGAATTGATACGAAAGGGGTTGTAATTAATGGGTCATTCATTGAATGCTAAGTATGGATTAAAAAGAGTTATTAATGCGAGCGGTAGAATGAGTATTTTAGGTGTATCGGCTCCGACAAATACGGTCATGGATGCGATGAAACATGGTGGACAAAATTATGTAGAAATTGCAGATTTAGTAGATAAAGCGGGAGACCATATTGCTAGCATTCTAGATTCAGAGGCAGCAGTTGTTGTGAACTCAGCATCGAGCGGAATTGCGCTTTCTATCGCTGGTATTGTGACAGGAGGAAATCGTCGTAAAAGTGAACGGCTTCATCAAGAGGTTATTGCGAAAAATGAAGTGATCATGCTGAAAGGTCATAACGTTCAATACGGTGCTCCTGTTGAAACGATGATTTATTTAGGCGGCGGTAAGCTCGTTGAAGTAGGTTACGCAAATGAAGGGAAAGCAGAGCATATTGAAGATGCGATTGGTGAAAATACAGCAGCTATTCTTTATGTAAAGTCCCATCATGCAGTGCAAAAAAATATGATTTCTGTTGAAGAAGCATGGGAAGTTGCACAGCGAAATAATGTACCACTTATCGTTGATGCGGCAGCTGAAGAAGACATTCAAAAATATGTGAAGTATTCAGATCTAGCAATTTATAGCGGTTCAAAGGCGATTGAAGGACCTACTTCTGGTATTGTTGGCGGTAAACGAAAATATATTGAATGGCTAAAGGTGCAATTACATTGCATCGGAAGAAGTATGAAAGTTGGGAAAGAGACGACTTTCGGTTTACTTCAAGCACTGGATGAATACGGAGTGAAAGAAGATAAGAGTGAACAAGAAAAAGAATTGTTGCAAGTACTTATGCCGCTGAAAGAGTTAAACGGTGTAAATGTAACAATCGTTCAAGATGAAGCTGGAAGATCGATCTTTAGAGCGCGTATTCATATTAACGAGAACGAATTAAATAAAACTGCAAAAGATGTTGTGACCGCGTTACGCGAAGGGGAAATCGCAATTTACACACGTGATTACGGAGTAAGACAAGGGTTCTTTGATATCGATCCACGTCCACTTCAAGGTGATGATATACATGTGATTGAAGAAAAAATGAGAGAAATTGTAGGGGGAAACTAAAATGACAAACATTCAAAAACGTTTTTATAAAGGCCGCGTAGCATTAAATGTATTAGCGAACAATATCGAGAATGCGAAAAACATTTTTGAAGCAGCAGAAGGTTATATAGTAGTCGGCGTGTTATCAAAAGATTATCCGACAGTAGAAGAAGCAGTTACAGCGATGAAAGCATACGGAAAAGAAATTGATGACGCGGTATCAATCGGACTAGGTGCTGGAGATAATCGTCAAGCGGCGGTTGTAGCTGAAATTGCGAAGCATTATCCTGGTAGTCATATTAACCAAGTGTTCCCTTCAGTTGGGGCAACGCGCGCAAATCTTGGCGGGAAAGATAGCTGGATTAATAGTTTAGTATCACCAACAGGAAAAGTAGGTTACGTAAATATTTCTACTGGTCCAATAAGTGCAGCTGGAGAAGAAAAGGCAATCGTTCCAATTAAAACAGCGATCGCACTTGTACGTGATATGGGCGGAAATTCATTGAAATACTTCCCGATGAAAGGTTTGGCTCACGAAGAAGAATATCGCGCAGTTGCGAAAGCTTGTGCGGAAGAAGGATTCGCATTAGAGCCAACAGGCGGAATTGATAAAGAAAACTTTGAAACAATTGTACGTATTGCGCTTGAAGCAAACGTAGAGCAAGTTATCCCGCATGTGTACTCTTCTATTATTGATAAAGAAAATGGCAATACGAAAGTAGAAGATGTACGCGAACTATTAGCAGTAGTGAAGAAGTTAGTTGATCAATATGCGTAAGAAAATTGCAGCGTTCGGCGAAGTAATGATGCGCCTGCAAGTACCAGGATATGAATTGTTGTCGCAAGCTAATACGCTAAATTATTCTTTTTCAGGTACAGGCGTGAACGTTGCAGCGGCCCTTTCTCATCTAGGGCATGAAGGGTTTCTTGTTTCAACTTTACCGGAAAACTCGGTTGGAGATGCTGCGGTATCGCACATTCAAAAATTAGGTATTCAGGCACCGTTTATTTCAAGAGGCGGTAAATATGTTGGCATGTACTTTTTAGAAAATGGATTTGGCGCACGTGCAAGCCGCGTTACGTATTCCAATCGTTTAGAAAGTAGTTTCAACACAGCATCTGAAGAGATGTACCAATTTGAAGAAATCGCCAAGGAGATTGATATCGTTCATTTTTGCGGAATTACCCTTGCGATGAATGATACTGTGCGTCATCATATGAAATCTTTAGCGAAAGTAGTTAAGGCAAACGGAGGTACTGTTGTTTTTGATTGCAACTATCGTCCATCGCTTTGGGGAGAAGATGGGTATGAACAGGCGAAACCTCATTATGAAGAAATGCTAGGCCTTGCCGATATTGTAATGATGAATGAAAAAGATGCGATGTTTGTTCTCGGAATGAAAACAGAAGAGACTGATCGAGAAGCACAACTTGTTGACCTTATTCCAAAAGTGGCTGAAATATATCATATCGCTACAATTGCTGGTACTCATCGATCTATTAATAGTGATAATACACACTCACTTCGCGGATTCATATGTAAAGATGGGACGTTCACTTTTGCAAAAACACTTACGTTTTCTGTATATGATAGAATAGGTGCTGGAGATGCTTATACGAGCGGAATTATTCATGGCGAGATAGAAGAGTTTGCACCAGAGAAAGCTGTTTCATTTGCGTCAGCGGCTGGAATGCTTGCACATACAATCGTCGGTGATACGCCAATGTCATCAGAGAAAGATATACTTCGGGCAATGACGGCATCAGTAGGTGATGTAGAAAGGTAGTGGGTGTAACGGTGAACGTAACGAGAAAAAAAGGACCATTATATTTACAAATTAAAAATATTATTCGGGATCGAATATTACATGGTGTTTATGCCATCCATACAAATATTCCTTCTGAACCACAATTAGAAGAAGAGTTCAAAGTGAGTAAAATTACAGTTCGAAATGCGATTAAAGAACTCGTTCAAGAAGGATATTTAGAAAAGAAAAGCGGTAAAGGAACGAAAGTGATGCGTAATACTTCTGCGACAAAATTGTCAAAGGGTAAGAAATTTACTGAAGTGTTAGTGGAAGAAGGATATAAAGTACAAAAGAAATTGTTAAAGGCAGAAGTAGTACATAATGAAGAAGGATCAGTGCCATTTCGTTTATTTGGCAAAGAGAGTTTCAGAATCGAGCGTCTATACGCTTTAAATGATGCCCCGTACATTCATTATACGCACTATTTTTCAGCGCGAATGGCAAGTACAGACTTATCGGACTTTGATTTACAATCGCTTTATGATTTAGTCGAGGACCGAGGTATACATTTAGAAAACTTCAGAGATGAATTCGCTGTTGGATTTGCACCTAGTTTCGTTGCGGAATATTTAGGTGAAAAAGAGGGGACAGCATTATTAAAACGTATGCGCTATTCTTACGATGAAGTTGGCGAAGTAATTGAATATAGTGAAGGCTACTACAATACGGAAATGCAGCATTATGTAGTTAATTATGATATATAGAAAGTGAAGAGGGAGGAGAATACTCCTTCTTTTTTTATGAAAATAATCCGTATCAAGAGAGATAGGGAATGGATATATACGTATTAATTTTCACTTTAACTGAACATATTTACTAAAAGAAAGAAGGTACCTAATTAAAGGTATCTTMTTTTTCTTTTGCAGCCCATTTCTCAAAACAAGCCCGTTTTTAGGTAGGCCAAGCTTCCTATTTGCCCTGAAAACATAATATAAATGGAATCCCCTCATTTAGAGCAAGGTGAACTTGTTATGAATGATACTAAAGGAGGAATAGAATAATGGGCGAAAAGTGTGAACACAGACATGATGATTGCGACCGCAGATGTGATGATTTCGATCGCAGACGTGGCTGCGGAGGCGGTTTTGCGCTTCTAATCGTATTGTTTATTTTATTAATCATTATCGGTGCTAGCTGCTTCGGCGGAGGCGGCGGTTATGGTGGCTATGGCGGCGGCTATGGTGGATACTGCTAATTATTAAAAACTATTGAAAATAGCCTTGTGCATATTGCACAAGGCTATTTTATTCATATTTTTATATGCTGTGATAATTTATTAATGTACAGGGAGCGGATTAAGAAGAAGAAAATAATCTCGATAATCCCGAATAACGTAAGTATAATGATTAATTCTTTTAATAAAGAGAAAGAAAACATGCTTTGTAAAAACTGAATCGCAAATATTGTATGAATACCAGCAACGATATAAGGAATGAAAAATAAAATTCCTAATTGAATCGTTGCAGAACGAAACATTTCTGATTCTGTTAAGCCGAGTTTTGTAATCGTAATGTACTTTTGTTTTTCAGTCGTTAAGTCGTTATACATACGGAAGTATAAAACACTGGCTGCCCCGATAAAGAAAATAAAGCCGAGAAATGTCCAAATAAAGAAAGTAGCAATTGAATTTCCTTTGCTAAGAATGAGCTCATCGGTAGCTGTATAAAGGTAAAAAGGAATTTGAGCTTTTTCGCCTTTATGTTGTTCATAGAAGGCATTTGCATCATCACCAATAGTACGCAACATATTTTTGGTCGGAACCATTGTATTTTCCCAGTTTTCCACGAAATAGTTATAAATTGTAGTTGTTTCAATATGAGGAATCATATTATCAAATACATAATCTTGTATAACAATTAAATGGGGTAATGCGAAAGATGGCTCTATCCCTTTATTAATAAATCCTTTAATATGAAATTCTTTTTTATTAGATCCGATTGTCAGGGTATTTTGTTTTGCAAATGGATTTGAGACAAGATTTAAGAGCTCTGGTGAGTGGCGGGAAATAATATAAACTTGTGTAGAATCAAGTGTTATTTCCGGTCTCTGCAGTTGTTTAGCAATTGCGTTGTAATCACTCATTTTCATAAGCATAATGTCTTCTTTTGAAGCTGTATCTTTTAATATTGTAAACTTATATTTTGTGTACTCGAAATTGCTATTTGTAAGCTCAGTTTCCATTGTAGTAATATGCTTTTGTTCAAGTGAATTATTGCCTTCTGATTTATATGTGAAGGGAATGGGGTATCGTTCTAATATCGATGCTTTCGTATTATTATTAGCGGCAAATAATCCAATAATAATTGTAAATGCAAGTGCTGATAACATAGAAACGATAAAGAGCACATTAATATTACTACGAGTACGACTAGCTAAATCTGAAATCCATAACATGTTTATTTGTTTCATATAAAACTTTCGCCGCTTTTTTAAGATAAAGATAAAGAGGAGAAATGTTTGTGAAAAGAATAAATATGTTCCGACTACTACGAGCGGTAAAATAGATAAAATAATAAGGTATACAGAGCCGTTTTGTAAATTTTTTTCTGTTATATAGCTTTGCGGGTAACCGGCAATACAATAGCATAGCCCTAAACACATTAAGGCAAATAATGAAATGAGTATAGACGGTCTTTTTTCGTTTTTTTCATTTTTATTATTTTTAATTAATCGAGTTGTTTTACGAGTACGAATGAACATCGGTGTAAATGTAGAAACGATGAAAAATAAAATAATAAAAGTTACTGTTGTAACGATAATTGCTTGTGTTGGCCAATATAAATAGAGGCCTTTTGCACTTGTTAATTTAGAGGTAACGAGTAAGAAAAAGTTAGAAAACACAAGGCCGCCTTGAATACCTGCAAAGATAGCGAGCATTCCAATTATCATATTTTCAGTAAACAAAAGACGTTTTAACTGTTTTTGAGATATACCGAGAACAGTTAAAACACCAAATTGTTGTTTTCGTACATTTAAAAACGTCCCGATAGAATATAAGAGAAAGAAGAACGAGAACAAAACGATAATAAACTGTGCCATGCCAGCTAAGTTCATGAGCGGATCTTGTTCATGCAATTTATTTATAATTTGTAACCGCGGATGATACGCGTATACAGTAAAGGAAAAGAAAAYCATRATAGAAAATGCACTACTTACAAAGTAAGCGAAATATGCTTTAGAATTACGAGAGACATTTTTAAATGCGAATTGCCAAAATGTCATCCACGTCTTCCTCCTAATAATGCTAAAACATCTAATATTTCTTGATAAAACTTCTCGCGATATAATCCGCGGTGTAATTCGTTGTAAAGCCCACCATCTTTAATGAAAATAACTCGGTTACAATAACTTGCTGCAAACGGATCGTGAGTAACCATTAAAATTGTTGCATCTTCTTCTTTATTTAATTTCGTAAATAATTCCATTACATCAATTGCCGCTTTCGAATCTAAGTTTCCTGTCGGTTCATCCGCAAGTAGAAGTGATGGGTGATGAATAACAGCACGTGCTACTGCGGTACGTTGTGCTTGTCCTCCAGAAACTTCAAAAATACGCTTGTCCAAAATATGATCAATTCCAAGTTTTGTTGAAATGTTATCGAGCTTCTCGTCCATTTCTTTCAAAGGGACATTATCTAACGTTAAAGGCAGCACGATATTTTCACCGATTGTTAGTGTATCTAATAGGTTAAAGTTTTGGAAAACAAATCCTAACTCTTGGCGACGGAAAATAGCAAGCTTCTCTCTGCGGAACGTGTGCGGTTGTTTTCCATTAATAATGACTTCACCAGAAGTAGGTGAATCAATTGTAGAGATAACGTTTAAAAATGTAGATTTTCCGCTTCCAGACGGCCCCATAATTGCAACGAATTCACCTTTATCTACGTGTAAATTTATATTTTTTAAAGCAGTATGAGGGACTTTTCCTTCATACACTTTTGAGACGTTTTTTATGTGTAATACTTCTTCCATAATAATCACCTTTCTATTTTTAAAACTTAATATGTTGTGATAATTTTTGCATATAAAAGGAACGAATTAAAAGGAAAAAGAGAATTTCAACCGTTCCAAAGATTACAAGTACAACTGTAATCTCAGCGAATAATGAGAGATTTAATATTTCTTGCAACATCTTTGTCGCAAACATCGTATGGATCGATGCCATAATGTATGGAACAAAGAATAAGATAGCAAGTTGAATTGTCGCTGAACGCTTCATCTCGGCTTCTGTTAAGCCGATTTTCGTAATCGTTATATACTTTTCTTGCTCAGTTGTTAAATCTGTATACATTCGGAAGTAAAGAACACTGCCAGCACCGATAAAGAAAATGACACCTAGGAAAGTACCGATTAAGAAGAACGAAGCGACATTTAGTTTTGTTTTGTATAGAGAATCGCTCGCTTCACTTGCATGGAACGGTGGGTGTTCTGCTTGGATAGCTTCATCATCTTTATTAATTTTTGTTGTAAATGCTGAACCAATGTCATGTGCTTTTTCCCAATCGTTCACTTTGAAACTATATACACTCATCTGTTTTGAAACGTTTGATAATGCTTCTACATTTTCATCAGATAATACGAGTAACTGTGATATTAAGCTATTTGGGAATGGGTTATAACTTTTATATTCTTTTATTTGTAACTGTAAAGAATTTTGGTTCAGCGTAAGAGTATTTTTTGCTTTTTGATCATGAATGGTTCCAATAACTTGACTGTCTAAATCTTTAATAAGGATATAAGATTCATTATTTTTTACGTTGAGATGTTCCCAGCTTAATGCATTAGCCAGTATGTTGTAGTCACTTTGTTTAATTGCATAATAGAGCTGCGGGTTCTCTTCCGCCGAAGATACTTCATATATATCCGTTTTAAGTTTTTTATAAGTAAATTGCTCTTCGTTAAATTTTTGCTCTAACCAATTTAAATGCTCATCAGCTAACGTATTCTCGGTATGTGATAAATAAGTAAAAGGGAAAGGGTTTTGCCTTATTTCATCAAACTTTGTGAATTTCCCAAACCCATATAAGAATGTAATCATTGTGAAAGCGAGCGTTGATAACATCGTCACAATAAAGAGCATGTTAATATTCGTCCGGATACGGGTTGCTAAATCAGAAATCCAAAGCATATTAATACGTTTCATATAAAACTTTCTTCTCGCTTTTAATATACGAATGAGTAAGAAGCTAATTTGTGAAAAGAAAAAATATGTCCCAGCTGCAGCAAGTGATGGAATGACAAATATACTGGTGGCGGCGTACAAAACTCCAGCAATATCTCCTAGTGACATAAAATATAGCGGGTTTGCTGCTAATACATATCCAGATAGTAAACATGTCGCGCCAAAGAGAGAAATGAGTACAGATGCTTTTCTTTCTTTTTGTTTTTCACCTTCTTGCAAAAGTCGTACAGCTTTTCTCGTACGAATCAGCATCGGTGTAAAGGAAGATACGAGAATAAAGAGTCCGAAAAAGATTATTATTGTTAAAATAATAGCACTTGTCGGCCAATATAAATATAGACCAGGTACATGTGTAATTTTGGCAGTAACTAGTAGAAAGAACTGTGAAAAGACAAGGCCAAATTGAATGCCGAAAAATATGGATAGGACACCAATTAACATATTTTCTAGAAATATGAGCCGTTTTAACTGCTTTTGAGATATGCCAAGTACTGTTAAAATTCCAAATTGCTTTTTTCGTACTTTCAAAAACGTACCGATCGAATATAGTAAGAAGAAAAATGAAAAGAATACAATAATAACTTCTGAAATTGTCATTAATATGTTCAGAGCATAATTCACGTCTGTCATATGCAATTTAGGATGAAATAAATAAACTGCAAATGAGAAAAAAATAGCAATGGAAAACGCACTGCTTACAAAATAGGCGAAATAAGCTCTGGCGTTCCGTGTTACGTTTTTAAAGGCAAACTGCCAAAATGTCATTCACCTGAACCTCCTAATAGAGTGAAGAGGAAAAGGATATAAGAGATACCCTTTTCCTGTACTAATATATTCATAAAACTTAACCATTCGTATACTCTGATAACTTTTGCATGTAAAAGGAACGAATGAATAAGAAAAAGACGATTTCAACTATGCCAAAAATAATAAGAACGGCTGAAATTTCTTTGAATAGTGATAAATCAATTACATCTTGAAGCATTTTTGTTGCGAACATTGTATGAATGGATGCCATAACATATGGAACGAAAAATAAAATGCTAAGTTGAATGGTTGCAGATCGTTTCATCTCTGCATTTGTTACACCAATTTTTGAAATTGCTACATATTTTTCTTGTTCGTTTGTTAAATCTGTATACATTCTGAAGTAAAGAACGCTGCCTGCTCCAATAAAGAAAATGACACCTAAGAATGTCCCGATTAGGAAGTATGCAGCACTTCCTGATGTGATTCTATATAATGAGTCTGCTGATTCATAGGAGCGTATAAGGGGGCCTTCGTATTGGAATTCCTGTCGATCTTTTTGTATTTTTTTCATAAAATCATTAGCAATTTCATACGTCTTTTCCCAGTTTTGTACGTTATAATTGTACGCTGATACATGCTTTGTTGTACTTGGTAAGTTGTTTACAACAACATCAGGTAAAATTAAAGTTTGATATGAAAAGTTAGATGGAATGGCCCCTGCTTGTTCATAGCCCTTTACTTGTAATATCGTATTTGTGCTAGAAAGTGTAATGGATTTTCTATTGAAGCTTGGATCAAATTGGCTGAATAAGGTGAAATAAGCGCTGCCGCTTAAGACATATGCTTCGTTATCGCTCATGAATAGTTGTTTCATTCGCAGGGAAGCTGCAAGTTTATTATAGTCACTTTGTTTCATTGCATAGACGTCATTGTAAGTCGTTATACCTGCATCTTCTTTCAGTGGTGTTTCATATAAATCAGCTTCTATCTTTTTATAAGAGAAATTTTCTTTTTGTAACTGCTGTTCAAGCCAAGTTAAATGCTTGTTAGCAAAAGGATTTGCGTCATATGAAAAATAAGAAAATGGAAAAGGTGAACTTCTCGTAACATCTAGCTTTGTAAACTTTCCAAATCCATATAGAAATGTAATCATTGTGAAGGCTACTGTAGATAGCATCGCTACAATAAAAAGCATATTAATATTTGTTCGAATACGACTTGCTAAATCAGAAATCCAAAGCATATTAATCCGTTTCATATAAAAACTTCTTCTTTTCTTTAAAATATAAATAAGTAAGAAACTAATTTGAGAAAAGAAAAAATATGTCCCAATTGTAACAAGTGCTGGAATCACAAAAATACTTGAAACCATATATATAACGCCTACTTGCGGGTTTACTGAGAAGAAATATTTAGGATTTACAGCTAAAATATAACCACCTAATAAACAGATAGCACCAAATAGAGAAATTAATATGGATGGTTTTCTTTCTTTTTGTTTTACATTGTTTGTTTTTAAAAGGTGCAATGCTTTTTTTGTTCGAATAAGCATTGGTGTGAATGCAGATACAGCGATAAAGAGACCAAGAAACACAATCGTTGTTAAAATGAAAGCATTCGTAGGTATATATAAATATATCCCTGGTACGTGCGTAATTTTCGCCGTCACTAATAAGAAAAATTGCGAAAAGACAAGCCCAAACTGCATACCAAAAAAGATAGATAAAATACCAATTAACATATTTTCCGTAAAAACAAGACGATGTAATTGCTTTTTCGATATACCTAAAACGGTTAAAATACCAAACTGTTTTTTACGAACTTTTAAAAACGATCCGATTGAATATAGTAAAAAGAAGAAAGAGAACAGTACAATGACAACTTCTGAAAAAATCATTAATCCTGAAATTTCAGAGATCATACTGAAATTTTGTAATTTCGGATGAAATAAATAAACAGCAAACGAAAAGAAAACAGCAATGGAAAAGGAACTRCTTAAAAAATAGGCAAAATAAGCTCTTGAGTTGCGCGTTACATTTTTAAATGCAAATTGCCAAAATGTCATAATATGTACCTCCCGTTAGAAGGCCAATATGCAGTTTTATTGCAAAAAATGTATGAGAGTATATTCTCATACATTTTGCTAGCATATGTTCCGATCATGCTTTGGTCACCTTCTCCGTATTTTCTGCTTGATTGTTTGCAGCGTTGTGGAAGATGATTTTAATCGTCGTTCCTTTACCAACTTCAGAGTCTAGTTTTACAGAATGACCTAAATAATCACAAATTTTACTTACGATATAAAGTCCCATACCAGTAGATTCTCCGAATGTACGACCATTTTTCCCAGTGTAAAATGGTTCAAATACTCTTCGAACATCTTCTTGCGGAATACCAACGCCCTCATCACGAACTTCCAAAATGATATCTTTTCCATTTCGATAAGCTGATAAGAAAACTTTCTTTCCGCGTTCACCAGAATAACGAACAGCATTTGTCATTAACTGATAAATGATGAACTTTAGCCATTTCGCATCAGAAGCAACTTTTAAATCTGAATGAACTTCTAAAACAGGGAAGACCCCGTTTCGAATGAATAGTTCTTTTAATCCGTTAATATTTTTTGTTACAGCATCTTTTAATGAAACGGTCTCAACATGGAAGTCTTCATGGAAGTTGTTTAACCTTGCCATGTATAAAGCCATATCGAGTCCTTGATTTAGTCGCTCTAATTCTTTTTTAAATTGCGGGATTAAATGTTCATCTTCCATTTCAAGCACCATAAGTTGCATAACAGAAACGGGCGTTTTCATTTGATGTACCCAGTGGTTAATAAATAATTGGTGTTCTTGCTGTTTTACTTCAAATGTTTGTAGGTCTTTTTGGAATAGACGATATTGCGTACGAACGAGCTCGTTTACACCGTGGGGCATAGGAGCAGTCGCTCTTTCAATAAACGCATCTTCCATTTTCTCTGGTGGTTCACTTAATCTGTGGTACATTCTACGATTACGAACGTAACGATAAGCGAGGAAACAGATGAATAAATATAAGCTTAAAACGATGAAGTAAAACTTATTATTTTGAAATCCATCTACTGCATCATAGAGAACGAAAATGATTCCGAAGTTTAATACATATAGTAGAAAAAATGCAAAATGATCACGTAAAAATAGCTTCATGCTTATTCACTCCAAGTTGTGTTAAAACGATATCCGAGTCCACGTACTGTTTCAATAGAGTTCTCAATACCAAGCTCATTAAACTTTTTACGAAGACGCGTAATGTTTACGTTTAATGTATTTTCTTCAACGAAGCTCTCATCATCCCAAAGGGCAGCTAATAAATCTTCACGGCTTGCTGTACGAGGGAATTTAGATAATAGCATTTCTGCTAAAATAGCTTCTTTCTTTGTTAAAAGAACTTGCTCAGATCCGAAATGAATTTCTGGACGTTCAGGGAATAGTTTTAAACCTTCTACTTCAACGATACGTTCAGAAATATTTGGTGCATAATCACCATAAATACGGCGTAATTGACCTTTAATTTTTGCCATTACAACGTCATAGTGGAACGGTTTCGTAATGTAATCATCCGCGCCACTTTCAATCGCCATAATTTGTTCCATTTCACCAGCACGAGCTGAAATGAAAATAATTGGACAAGTAGATTCATGACGGATTTGACGGCACCAGTAGAAACCATCGAATTTCGGTAAGTTTACATCAAGTAAAACAAGATGTGGTTTCACGGCGTTAAACGATTCCATAATATCATCGAAGTTCTCCGCAACAACAGCATCATAGCCATATTTTTGAATGTGAGATTGTAGTAATGATGAAATATTTGGATCGTCTTCAACGATTAAAATTTTATACATATGTATATTCCTCCTAAAAAAAACAATTGTAGCTATAGTGTACCATGTGTTTCTCGTCTTTTCATTATGTTGAAATGAGAGCTATATAAATATAAAGATTTTAAAAATAACATAAAACCTATCTTTTTAGGAGAGAGAGAGGATCCAGCCATGCATAGAAGCGGTCAGAGCCTTTTTTGCCCCGTACGAAGTAAAAACAAAGAAATCAAATGAATAGGGTTTCCTGTTTGTTATATATAGCATAGCTGTGGCGTATTTATAGGTCAAAAGTGGAAAAAGTAAAAAGGCTATGGATACAATTGACAATTACTGGTTTTTAATTTAATATTTAGATAAATATCTAAATGTCTAATTAGTGAAGGGAAGAAAGACATTGAATCAAGCATTCAAAGCATTAGCAGACCCAACAAGGCGAAAAATTTTAGATTTATTAAAAGAAGGCGATTTAACAGCTGGCGAAATTGCTGAACAGTTCAATATGACAAAGCCAAGTATTTCTCATCACCTAAATGCGCTTAAAAATGCTGAACTTATCCAAGATGAAAAAAGAGGGCAATTCGTTATGTACTCTTTAAACACAACTGTATTTCAAGATTTATTGACTTGGGTGTTTACGTTTACGAATAAGGGGGAAGAGGGGAAATGAGGAAGCATCTATTTCCATTATTATTAATTGCTTTAACGATTATTGCATGGTGCATCGCGTGGCCTTATTTACCGGGAGAAGTTCCAAGTCATTGGAATATTGATGGTGAAGTAGATGGACATATGTCAAAAATGGGAATGCTGATTTTTGATGTAGCAATTATGGTTTTTATATATGCACTAGTTACTGTATTGCCTAAGATAGATCCGAAGTACGACAACTACAAAAGATTTCCTAAAGCACTTGGAATGATAAATGGAGCAATTTTATTTTTCTTATTTACTATTAATATGATGACACTAGCAAATGCTTTAGGGTATAACATTCCAATTGGAATTGTTGTGAACATAATGGTCGGTATCCTTTTCGTTGTACTCGGCAATTATATGCAGCAATGTAAACCAAATTTCTTCATAGGTATTAAAACACCGTGGACGCTAAGTAGTGAAGAAGTGTGGAGAAAAACGCATAGGCTGGGGTCAAAGATTATGATGATTGGCGGTATTGTAATTATATTTTTCTCGTTCCTTCCAGGAATGTGGAAAATGATTTGCTTGTTAAGTGTTGTTGTTGTATTGGTTGTTGGTACAATGGTTTATTCTTATGTTGTTTATAAGAAAGAGATAGGGGTTTAATAAAAAATTTATGGGGGAGAGAGGATGAAAAGACACGTATTACCATGGAGTTTAATTAGTGCAATTGCAATTGGGTGGTATATTGTATGGCCATATTTACCGGAACAAATTCCACGTCATTATAATGCTGCAGGAATAGTAGATGGATATTTTTCTAAAGTGGAGGCAAGTTCTTTTTCGATAGGTAGTATGTTGGTTCTTTATATGATGTGGCTAGCTATTGGGTATGTTGATATAACGAAAGGCAAGTATAAACAGCAAGCTAAAGTCCTCACTGCAATTAACTATGCCATTCTTTTTATAGGATTCGGCTGTAACATATTTGCGTTATTAGCAGCGTCTAATTATATTGCTTCAGCTTCAATTGCATTTAATTTCGGACTTGGAACACTGTTTCTTGTACTCGGTAATTACATGCAACAAACGAAGCCGAACGGTTTAGTAGGCATTCGAATGGACTGGACATTAGAAAATCCTGTGGTTTGGAGAAAAACACATCGATTTGCTTCGAAGGTATTTGTAATAGGGGCACTCTGTATATATGCTGGTGCGTTACTTCCAGATCCATTCAATATTTTTATGGCAATTGGAATAATATTAGTATGCATCTTCATATCAACGATAAAGTCATATGTTATTTATAAAAAAGAAATGCAATTGTGAGCAATAATCGATTGAACTGTACGAGTCAAATTTTATATTTATAGTTTCTATGTGTTAAGAGATTTAAATACTCAGTGGGGATAATGAAAAAGATCGCTGAGTAAATTTTTTGCTTTTAGGTCTGAAAATTCAGTTAAAAAGGATGGTTTGGGGGAAATCACATGTTAGAAATTATAAATTTTAGCAAGACATACAAAGGTGGAAAAAAAGCAGTAGATCATTTAAATATTACTGTTCAAGCAGGAGATATCTTTGGATTTATTGGCCATAACGGTGCGGGGAAAAGTACAACAATTAAGTCGTTAGTAGGAGTTATAGATTTTGAAGAGGGTGAAATTTTTGTTGATGGACATTCAGTAAAAAAGGATCCGATTGCATGTAAGAAAGTAATGGCGTACATTCCTGATAATCCCGATTTATATGAGCAATTAACAGGAATTCAATATTTGAACTTTGTTGCGGATGTTTTTAAGGTGTCTGCAAAAGATCGGGAAAAGGAGATACAAAAGTATGGAGATGCTTTTGAGATTACACCTTACCTGGGAGACTTAATATCTTCTTATTCACATGGTATGAAACAAAAAGTGGCGATTATATCAGCGGTTTTGCATAAACCGAAATTATTAGTTTTAGATGAACCTTTCGTTGGTCTTGATCCAAAGGCAGCCGTAGTATTGAAAGGTATTATGAAGGAGCTTTGTGAAAAGGGAAGTGCGATTTTCTTTTCTACACATGTTTTAGATGTGGCGGAGAAGTTATGTAATAAAATAGCGATGATTAATAGAGGGAAATTAGCACTTTCAGGGGAAGTGAATTCTTTAATAAAGGAAGGATCATTGGAAGAGCTCTTTATGAAGGAGCTTGCTAATGAATACTAATAGTCTAGGTCTTTTGAAAATCCGGTTGATAACGCAGCTTGGTTTAAATACTTTTAAATATGAAAAAGATAAGAAAAAGAAGCAGAATAAAATTTTGCTGACAGCATCTATTGCCTTAGTTGGTGTCATGTTAATGCTATATTGCGGAGCCTCAGCATATGGGGTGGTGAAATTAGGAATAAGTGAAATTATCCCAGTTTATGCACTAGTTATTAGCAGTGTATTGACGTTGTTTTTCACTATATTTAAGGCAAATGGAGAAATTTTTGCTTTTAAGGACTACGATCTTTTAATGTCATTACCGATTCGTGTAAGTACTGTTATTACAAGTAGGTTTTTGTATTTATATTTGCTGAATACGATCTTTTCAATCATAATCATGCTACCAATGGGAGTTGTTTATGGCATACATGAGAATCCATCAGTTTCTTTTTACTTTATGTGGTTCATCAGTATGTTTATAGCATCTTTAATTCCAACAACAATCGCAGCGATCTTTGGAGCTATGATTACGGCAATCGCTTCTAAATTTAAAAATACGAATAAAATAACTACGATTTTAAGTTTTATAGTAATGATTACATTCGGCTTCTTTATGCTAAAAAACGGAAATGCTCAATATAGCCTTAATGATATGAATGGGATTGGTGCAATTGTTTCAGAGCAACTAACTAAAGTGTATCCATTAGCTAACATGTTTCAAAAAGCAATTGTTCATGCTGATCTTGTAGCTTTCATCCTATTCGTTGGGATATCGGTTATTTGGTATTATCTTTTTGTAAAAATACTTTCGTTAAAATATAAGCAAATAAACACAGAGATTACCACTTATCATATGCTTTCAAATTATGAGATTAATAGTATGAGAAAAGAAAGTGTATTGGTCGCGTTGTATAAAAAAGAACTGAAACGTTTCTTTTCTTCTACAGTGTATGTCATAAATAGTGGAATGGGAGTTGTGATGGCGCTAGCTTTCGCGCTAGCTATAGTTGTAGTAGGACCAAGTCAATTAATAGCGTATCCTGGAATTGAGCCCCTGTTGCAAAAGGTTGCTCCATTTGCTATTGCAGCAGCGATTTCGATGACGTGTACAACATGTGTGTCATTGTCTTTAGAAGGAAAAAATGTATGGATTATTAAGTCATTGCCTATAGCGCCAAAGATAATTTATGACAGTAAAATTCTTATGAATCTTTCATTAAGTATACCTGCATCACTTATTAGTGCCGTATTACTGATAATAGGGTTAAAACTAGATGTTTGGAGTTCTTTTTTAATCGTCATAACACCGATAACATATTCATTCTTTTCGGCAGTATGGGGAATTTTTATTAATAATCGATTTGGTTATTATGATTGGGTATCAGAAACTCAAGTAGTAAAACAAAGTGTAGGATCGTTTGTCGGTATGTTTGGTGGCTTAATTATGGCTGTTATACCAGCCTTATTAATCGGTACTGCTACAATCTCGAACTACAGAGTATTTACTTTTGTAGTTATTATAGTGCTTACGATTATTACTATTTTCTTGTATAAGAACGAATCGAGAAGAAGTATAAAATAAAGTTAATGTCATATTCGTATTTTGTTTATAAAGAAGAAGTTAAAATAAAAAGCTACTGCTCCTTTCAAAGGAAGAGTAGCTTTTTTATTTTAGGGAAATTTGGACTTAGATATTATTTCTTCAAAACAGGTATCCATATCTCGCTTCTGAAATTCGGCGAGGATACGTCTTTACTTTCATTCCACAGTATTTCCGGTCCTTCTGCTAGTTCATAGTTTGAGGAAGGGAACCATTCAGAATAAATACGCCCCCATACATTTTGCAATGCATCAGGAAATGGACCGACAGCTTCAAATATAGCCCATGTTGAAGCAGCGACTTCAAGTTGTTTGAATTGCTTCGGACAATCTTTTGTCGTAGTTACTCCAATATAGTGATCGAGTTCTCCTTTTTCCTCCATTCTCCCTTCAGAAAAATTCGTAGAAGCACTAATAATTCCTGCAGGTTCAATATTTGAAAGGGACTTTAATGTTTCGATTGATTGGCTGTCTAAACTTTTCCACATAGAAGCAATTTCTTCGTTTACACCGTTAAAAACGATTGGTACTCGTTTTGTAATACCTATAATTTGAAATGAGTCTTTTTCTTCAATTCGATAGTTCATTTTATTTCCTCCTTGAATAGATAGTTGGAAGGTCATTGGTGAATAAGCTTTCAAAGAACGAATTGTACTTCGAGCTTCTGAAGGCGTTATTCCGTGCAAATTTTGAAATGCACGTGTAAAAGAATCTGGTGAGTTGTATCCATATTTTATAGCGACATCAATGACTTTTGCATTGCTATCTTTTAGTTCAAAGGCAGCAAGCGTAAGACGTCTACAGCGAATATATTCTGATAGTGATATGCCAGCTAAAAAAGAAAACATTCTTTTGAAATGATATTCGGAGCAGAGAGCTATTTTTGCGACTTCTTTAAAATCAATTTCGTGTGTAAGGTTGTCTTCAATATACTGCATTGCCGCATTCATATTTTTAAGTGAATCCATTATATGACCTCCTCTATAAATAGAATATCAGGAACAAAATAGCTCCATCCGACATTTCGTGCACAGCTTTGTAGGGTGCATTTTTAACCTTACAAAATTGTAATGTTCCTGTAAGGAGAATGAATGGATGGTATGATATCCCAATGCTATAGTAACAAAGTACTTTCATTCAGTAGGTTAAATTTTTATGTCTTTACTTATGTGCCTTACATAACTGTCATGTTTGTGTAAGAAACATCGATAGTGGCAAGAGTAGAGAGTGTATATAGTTGAAAATAGAGAATAGAAGAAATGAGGGATGTCGAGATGAAAACAGTGTTAGAAGCAAAAAATATTGAAAAAGTGTATGACACAGGTGGGAATAAATTTGCAGCTTTAAAAGGTATTAACTTACAAGTAAAAGAAGGTGAGTTCGTTGGAATTATGGGACCTTCTGGTTCTGGTAAGACGACTCTTTTAAATGTTCTTTCTACAATTGATAATACGACGGACGGTGAGATTTTAATTGAGGGAAAAGATATCGTGAAGATGAATGATGATAAGCTGGCGTTGTTCCGCCGTGATCATTTAGGTTTCATCTTCCAAGATTATAACTTATTAGATACGTTAACGGTAAAAGAAAACATTGCGTTACCTCTTGCGTTATCGAAGGTGAAAGCGAATGAGATTGATCGCCGCGTTCTTGAAATCTCAAAGAAATTCGGTATTGATCATATTTTAAGTCAGTTCCCATATCAAGTATCTGGTGGACAGAAGCAGCGCTGCGCGGCATCACGTGCAATCGTTACAAATCCGAGTATGATTTTCGGGGACGAGCCGACGGGAGCACTCGATTCTAAATCAGCGACAGATTTATTAGAAAGTATGAAGTCGTTAAATGAATATGATAACTCAACAATTTTAATGGTAACGCACGATGCTTTTGCGGCAAGTTACTGTAAACGAGTTATTTTCATTAAAGATGGTGAGTTATATAAAGAATTGCATCGCGGTGAATTAACACGTAAACAATTCTTCCAAAAAGTCGTTGACGTAATGTCTTCCATTTCTGGAGGTATGGCTGATGACCTTATCTAGCATTGCCCTCCGCAACATACAGCGGAACTTTAAAGACTACTTTGTATATTTTGCATCTATGATTTTTAGTATTGTAATTTACTTTACATTTAAAGCACTACAATATAATTCGCAAATGGAAAAAGCTGCGGAAGGTTCTAAAAAAATTAGCGGTGCGTTTCAAGTTTCAAGTGTCATGCTAATCATCTTCGTAGCGGTGTTCATTATATATTCGAACGGTTTCTTTACACGGAAGCGTAAAAAAGAAGTTGGGCTATATTCGTTACTAGGTATTCGAAAAAGACAGATCGGTAAAATGCTCTTTTATGAAAATATGTTAATGGGATTAATGTCTTTAATTATTGGGATTGCGATTGGTAGCGTCCTTTCAAAACTATTCCTTGAACTACTAGTAAGTATGATGGGGTTAAATTTAAATGTTCATTTTGAAGTACCGATGGCTGCAATTGTTGATACAGCAATTATTTTCTTTGTGATTATATTGTATACATCACTTCAAGGATATCGTTTAATTTACCGATTCAAGCTAATTGAACTTTTCCGCGCAGAACGCGAAGGAGAAGCAATGCCAAAAGGATCTGTAATTATGGCGTTAATTTCGATTTTCTTAATCGGTTCAGGTTATTTCTTAGCATTAATGTTCATGAAGGCAGTTAAGTATGCAGACTTTATGGCAGTTGCACTTTATATTTTACTTGCGACAGTAGTAGGTACGTACTTACTATTTATGTTCTTTACAGTATTCGTATTAAAACGTGCAAGAAATAATAAATCATCGTTTTATAACGGTATGAATATGGTAACGACGTCACAGCTACTATATCGTATTAAAGGGAATGCAAAGTCACTTGCAACAATTTCTATTTTAAGTGCGGTAACATTAACAGCAGTTGGTACGTCAGTTACGATGTATTACAACACATTTACACAATCAAAAGCATTCGCGCCATACAGCTATTCTTATGAGAAAAAAGATGCAGAACTAGATAAGAAAGTAAATGCGATTTTTGCTGAAGAGAAAGAGAATCATCCTGTAAAAGATCAATTTGAAGTTGAGATGGTTCCTGTAAAAGGAAAGTTTGAAGGAGATAAAGTTGATTTCATCCTTAATATGAACTACAGTATCTCAGAGAAATATCAATTTATGTCTCAATCTGAATTTAATAAACTTGCTAAAAAAATCGATGCAGAAACAGTGAATGTAGCTGCTGGTGAAGCATTTATATATGATAGTTCTTATATTGAAGGGCATGAGTTTAGCCCTCAATATAAAGGAAATAAAGCGGTATTCCAAATTGGAAATGAAACGAAGAAATTAGCGATTCAAGGCGCAAATGATCATGCAATTACGAACTTAGGTGAACTAGTTGTTGTCGTTTCAGATGAAACATATGAACAAGCGAAGCAAGCATTTGGAACACGTGTTGTAAAAAATATTGATGTAAAAGATGAAAGAAACAGTAAAGTATTAACAGAAAAATTAACAAAAGTGATGCCAGCTGGTGAATCAGAAATGGTACCATCATTTAGAGATTTCTACACTGGTTTCCAAATGGGGCTTGAAGGAACTGGACTAATGATGTTCATCGGAATGTTCTTAGGACTTGTATTCTTACTAGCAACAGGTTCTATCATTTACTTTAAACAATTAACAGAAGCAAATGCTGATCGTGAGCGTTATGTTGTACTTCGTAAAGTCGGGGTAACGAAACAGGAAATGAAAAAAGCTATCGCAAAACAAGTAAGCTTTATCTTTGCGATTCCGTTAGTAATCGGAATTCTACACAGCTTGTTTGCATTAAAAGGTTTAGGGAACATACTACCGTTTGAAATTATGATTCCGCTCCTAATTAGTATCGGAGTATACGGTGTCATTTATATCGGATATTACTTCTTAACAGTTCGTTCTTATTATAAGATTGTGAGCGCGAAGTAATAAAGGGGCAGCTATCGCTATAAGCGGTAGCTGTTTTTTGATTTCTTCATAAAATCTTAAGAAATCTCCTCAATTTTTATTAAGAAACGATAGTTATACTTAAACACAAGTTAAAAACTATTGAACGAATGGGGAGAGATTTACATGCAACTCATAACATTCTTACATGAATTTATTAAACACCCGAAACATACTGGTGCGATTGCGCCAAGTTCAAAAATATTAGCAAAGAAAATGGTAGATGTAATTGATTTTAATAGAGCGAAGTGCATTGTGGAATTAGGTCCTGGTACAGGAGTCTTTACGAAAGAAATTATGAAGCGAAAGAAGAAGGAGACAATGTTTCTTCTTATCGAAATTAATGAAGTGTTTTTCAAAGAGCTAAAGAGAAAATTTAAAGATGAGCAGAATGTCATTGTTGTACATGGTTCAGCTGAAAATATAAAGACGTATATGGAAGAGCTCAATATAGAATGCATTGATTACGTCTTATCAGGATTGCCTTTCACATCTTTACCAGAAGAGGTTTCAAAACGCATTTTAAACAACGCAATGGAAGCGATACATGAGAGTGGTGAATTCATTACATTTCAATATTCACTTGTAAAAAAAGGATTTATACAGCATTTCTTCCCTGAAATTACACTAGAAAAAGTTTGGTTTAATTTCCCGCCAGCCTACGTCTTTAGCTGTAAAAAAGAGCTAAGGGGAGCATATGCATAATGGAGCTACATGAATTAATATCATACATTGAGCAGTATGGTTATTGGGCACTATTTTTTTGTTTATGGCTTGGTATTATCGGTATGCCGATTCCAGATGAAATGATTGTAATGAGTGGTGGATTTGTATCTTCATTAGGCGTATTAAGTGTCATTCCTGCGTTTTTATTAACATATTTAGGCGTTGTATCTGGGCTTTCTTTAGGTTACATACTAGGGAAAATATTTGGCATAAGAGTGCTTGAAAAATTGATGAAAAAGAAGAAGGCGAAGTACCTTTTAAAATCACAAGAGATAGTAGGGAAATATGGTCATTATGCATTAGTAATAAGTTATTTTATCCCCGTTGTGAGACATATCGTACCGTATTTAGTAGGAATGAATAACATGTCATTTAAAACGTATGCGATTTATTCATATGTAACAGGATTTGTTTGGACGTTAGTTTACTTTGTACTAGGCTCTATATTTGGTAAGCATATAGAAATGATAGTAACCCTTGTGACCGAGTATGGTATATATTTGGGTGGCATCGTTATTATAGTTTCTAGTATTTCTTATGTGTATATGCATAAGAAGAATGCAGTAGTGAGTGAAATAAAGCAACATTCATAGTTTGGTAAATGATGCTGGAGGAGATTTTGTGAGTAAAGGAACGATACTTATCGTGGACGATGAGAAGGAAATTAGAAAACTTATCGCCATCTATTTGAAGAATGAAGGTTACGAAGTATTACAAGCTGGAGATGGTGGAGAGTGCAGAATACTATGATGTCGAAATTAAAAATCCCACAGCAGAAGAAAAGAAAATATTAGATAGTATTACATTTAAAGAAAAGAATGAATATCGATACAAAGTAGATGAGCAGTTTATTTATCAATTGAAAGAAGATTTAGAAAGAAACCGTCCGCTAACACCTACTGGAAAAGACGAGAATAGTAGCCGATTCGTTCCTGTTTCGAGGGAGCTAATTGTCGGAGCCGTTTTAAGCCATAGGCAAGAAAAAAATGAGGATAATACCAATGTAATTCCAGAAGAGTGGGGAAATGTTTTAAGGTCTCTTCAAAAGACATATATGAATCCTAGTCAAAAGATACAAATTGTAGATCAAAAGATGTATGACGGGATACAAGGTAAAGAAGAAATTATAATACTGGGGAAAACGGACAATTTTATAACGTATAAAGAAGAATGGAAAAAAATCGATGAATTAGAGTTAGCTAGATATAAAGATATGAAAGACGTACATCTTTTGAGTAAATATATGCTGTATGAAGGATATTACAGTACTTACAGTGGAACAGTATTTATGGGGTTTTTCTTAGGCATAGCTTTCTTAGCGATGCTGGCAAGCTGTTTAATGTTTAAAATTCTTTCTGGTGCTTCAAAAGATATTATTCGCTATCAAATGCTTCGTAAAATTGGTGTGCGTTATGAGCTATTAACGAAATCAATTTATAAAGAGTTACTTTTAGTTTTCTTGTTCCCAGCGATCGTAGGTATAATGCACGTATTAATCGGAATGAGCATGTTCTCGTTCTTAATAGATAATCCATATTTCCGTATTTGGCTGCCGATTATTATTTTCTTAGTCATTTATGTGTTTTATTATTTCATTACAGTTCAATTGTATAAAAAAATTGTTCTTCCGAAAGAAGTGTAGTATGTAGTGAGTAAGGGGGATGATGAATAGAGATAAATTTAGGGGAATATTATATGGAATTTATATGGAATTTATAGCGATGAAGAAGTTATAGATTGAAAGAAGCAGCTATTCTATGTAATAGCTGCTTCTTTCATTATTTATAATTAGGAAGCAACTTGTACTGTAGATAAGGAGAAATAAAATCCTCTATCTTTTCAGTATATAAAAGATAAAGAGGGAAAGGTATTATAACTTCTGTAGTAATCGTTCGCTGCTTTTCATGTCACCTTTACACAACGGACATTGTGGCTTATCTTCTAAAGAAAAGTTTTTACGCATCCATCCAAGGCAGTCGTCTGCTTCGCATTCCCACACAGCAATTGCTTCTGGTTCTTCTACAGGTTTATCATTTTTTCTCCAATACATGTGATCGCTCCTTTAAATTGAAAAGTTTTTTAGAAAAAACAAAAAAGGTTGTTAACGTTTTTGTTAACAACCTTTTATTTATTCATCATACTATATTTTTTTGAAAAATGCGAAGTTTAGTAATTATTAAAGTTATAGTGAAATAGTGATTATACAAACGCAGGATTATAAATCATCGTAAAGTGCCCTTGTAACAATTCAATATGGCATGGTGTATGAAGCGAACTTTCTCCATCTGTATCTACTTCTTTTTCTTCTTCTGTTTCAATATGAATGGATTTCGCTTTTACATGGAAGATATCATTTGTATTTGTGTCCTCAAATAGTTTCTTTCCGATGTAATCTTTAAACGCCTGGATGCCTGTTGATTTTACGACGAAAATATCAAGTGTTCCGTCATCGCATTTTACGTTCGGAATAAAGGAAGGAATACCACCAAGATATTCGCCGTTTCCAACCATAACAAGTACAGCTTCGTCTTCATATACTTGTCCGTCGTAAGTGATTTTTACTGGGAATGGTTCAGCGTTTTTTACAGTTCGAATGGTGCTTAAATAGTAACCGATTTTACCAAGCTTTGCTTTCTCTTCTGCATCAATATTGTTTGATACTTCAGAGACGAGTCCAATACCCCAGAAGTTTAAGAAGTGTTGTCCATTTGCTTTTGCGACATCGATTGGTTTTACATGTCCTTTTGTAATGAGTTTTGCTGCTTCTGCAATATTTTGCGGAACACCAAGTGTGYGAGAGAAGTCGTTGCAAGTTCCGCCTGGAATGATTGCAAGTGTAGGTCTAATTTCAAGAGGGGCTAAGCCATTTGTGCATTCAAATACAGTTCCGTCACCACCAAAGACGATAATTAAATCTACTTTACTAGCAAACTCCTGACAATATTTTGTTGCATCACCTTGTTGCTTCGTATGAAGGATATGTAAGTCAGGAAAAGCTGCGGCAAGTGGTGGTACGATTTTCGTTAAGTTTGTATGTAAATCGCCTTGTCCAGCTTTTGGATTTACGATGAGGAGTACTTTTTCAAATTTTGTCTTTGTCATTTTTATTCTCTCCCTTTGTCTTTTACGAATCGTGATAGAAAATAAACTTCCATCAATAATTGATGGAAGTTTACCCCGCATTAACGGGCAGTAAGACTCCCACCTCAAATTTCGACGAATACGAGGAAGTTAGGTGGGAGATCAACTGCCCGTAAAAGCCCGATTGGTTCAACTAATAATCAGTGGGGGATAGACAAAACCCCCACTGATTAAAGTTTCACTTTATTTTTTTATATTATTCCGTTACAACTGAAGCGATAAATGGTAAGTTACGATATTTTTCTGCGCAGTCAATACCGTAGCCAACGATAAATTCGTCTGGAATTTGGAAGCCAACATATTCAGCTTTTAAGTCCACTTTACGGCGTTCAGGTTTATCAAGTAACGTACAGAATTTCAATGCTTTTGGTTTATGCATAAAGAAGTGATCTTTTAAGAAGTGAAGTGTTAAACCAGAATCGATAATGTCTTCTACGACAATTACGTTTTTTCCAGTAATGTTTACATCGATATCTTTTAATAGTTTTACTTTTCCAGTTGTTTCTGTTTGATTTCCGTAGCTAGATGCAGAGATAAAGTCGATTGTTACTTCGTTTTTAATATGACGAATTAAATCAGCAGCGAATACGAAAGATCCTTTTAATACAGCGATTACTACGATTTCTTCTCCTTCAAAATCACGTTCGATTTGAAGAGCTAGTTCTTTTACTTTTTCTTGTAATTGTTCTTCAGAAATTAAAGTGTCTTTTATTTCAATTTTCATTTGAATCCTCCTACAGTGTAAAACTTGTGAACATTTCGACTGTAAAGGATAGAAAGAAAAAAGTCAAAGAAGATATAAGGTTTTTACAGAAACCCCCACAAAATAATCAGATGATATGATATACTGATTACATTAAGAAAACGCTTCCATAAAGGGTGATTATGATGAAAAAGAAACAGTATACAAGTGTAACATTTATAAAAGCATTGCTTTTAACAATTGTTCTTGGTATGTTGGCTTACATAATTGATGTACCTGCAATTCGCATTTCACTAATTGGAATGACTTTAGTATTAGGCGCAATATCCCACGGTATGATGTCGCAGCTGCAAGAGGCTGGACTTGATGATATGAAAGATTCTATAGATAAGAAATGAGAAACCTTCACGTATATAGAGTGAAGGTTTTTTCGTTTCTTACAAAAATGTAAGGTGATTTGTAAGACAAATCGATAGTTGCATAGTAGTGTTTTGGATAAACTATAAGTGTAAGGTAAAAGGCAAGCATATTTTAGGTAAAGTAAGTTTTAGGCACTCTATATGTGAAAAAGGAGTAGGAGGGCATGGAGAAACATTGGACGACCTTTTCTTTTTTAGCAACTAGTAACACCGTAATGCTAGCTGGAGAAATGGATTTTTTGCAGATGTTTGATCGAGAAGACGATCATTCTTCTTCTAAATTTACAATGAAATGGAGTAAGTGGAGCGATAGTTGTAAATTGGAAGAAGAGGCCCCTAACGACAGGCAAAAAATTATTTTAACAAATCCTATTAAAGCATGGGTCGTTCAATGTCGTAAGTGTAACGTCAAAAATCACTTCAAGAAAACTGAGCCGAGACAATTAGTTATCACTCCGGCCCTTTCTACTTCTCAATCACGCGAAAGTAACAAATAAATATCGAGACACACACCCGAAAAAACATCGTATATATTGCGATGTTTTTTTATTTTTCTACAATGAAATCTTTAAATGAAATATATTTCATCTGCATCTTATATTTATATCTATTGTTTATTCTAGTGATACATCCGATGCGACGTGATGTAAAACGTATAAGAGGAGAGAATGAAAATGAAAAAGAAACTATTACCAATTTGTGCAATGGCACTTTTAACAGTAGGTTATTCTTCGGTAGCGAGTGCTTCAACTGGAACACTGACAAAGGAAGAAGCAGCGCAAGTACAGTCAGATGTAGCTAAAWAGGAAGCAGCAATTCAGGAACAGCAAAAAAATGATGTAGAGAAAAAGCAAGCAGCACAAGTACAAGAAAAARGTGATRTGGCTAAAAAAGAAGAAGCAATAAAAGCGCAACAAAAGAACGAAGTAGAGAAAAAGGGAGCAGCACAAGTACAAGAAAAARGTGATGTGGCTAAAAAAGAAGTAGCGAAGCAAGCTGTACAAGGTGAAAAATTACCAAACACAGCATCAAATAATGTAGCAATGATGGCGCTAAGCGCATGTCTTTTAGGGATAGGGACATTATTTGGTTTGAATCGTCGTAATAAAGTTAAGGCATAAATAAAATATTTTCCTATAAAGAACGGGATAATTTCATATATTAAAAATGGTAGGTTATTCCTACCATTTTTTGCATGGAGGGATGGAACGTGAAGTTACTCAATTATATCGGTATCATATTGATGGCCATAGGGCTATTCATGGGATCGTATTACGCTGTGGAATGGTATAAAGGAAAAAGCTCTGCTCAAGAATTAACGAAAGAAGAAATAAAGAGCCTTAAAAATATACAAGATAATCAACTTTCATATGAAACACCAGTAACGTCCCAAGTACCTTCTTCTCAAACACAACATAAAGAAGGAGAAAAGGTAGCGATGTTAAATATACCGAAAATAAAGAAGAAGTTTTCTATATATTGGGGAGCGAATGATGCAACTTTGAAAAAAGGAGTTGGTATGTTTGTTAGCGATTTAACGACAACTCCATCTGGAGGAGGACATACTGTACTCAGTGGGCATCGAGATACTGTATTTACAGATTTAGGAGAGTTAAAAGAAAAGGATACTCTTATTTTAGAGTATGATAATAAAACTTACACATATGAAATTCAAAAGACATGGATTACCCATGCGGATGATCGTACTGTTATTATAAAAAAAGAAGAACCAATATTAACACTGACGACTTGCTATCCGTTTGATTATATAGGAGATGCACCAGATAGATATATTATCGAGGCGAAGTTAACTGGTAGTTATTCAAAATAAAATTGTAGTTTCTGAAAGTGGGAGGGGGATACATAAGTTATGTCAAAAAGGATTTTAATTGTTGAAGATGAAGATATTTTACGTGAAATATTAAAGGATTATTTTTTGAGTGAACAATATAAAGTGCTTGAAGCGAGAGACGGGAAAGAAGCTTTAACCTTGTTTGAGGAAGAAGAGGTTGATTTAGTTATACTCGATATTATGTTGCCGGAACTAGATGGATGGTCTGTTTGCCGAAGGATTCGTAAGACGTCCCAAGTACCAATTATTATGCTGACAGCACGCGTAGATGAAGATGATACGTTACTTGGGTTTGAACTTGGAGCAGATGATTATGTGACGAAGCCGTATAGCCCGCCAATTTTATTAGCGAGAGCGAAACGATTATTGGAAAGTAGAAAAGCTTTGAAAGAGTCTCCAAATAGTGAAGATGACACACTATGTATTCATGGAATTTATGTTCACTTCCCATCGCGTACTGTTACTGTTGATGGAGAAAGTATTGCTTTAACACATACAGAGTTTGAAATATTAGTGTATTTTATGAAAAACCAAGGAATTGTTCTAACACGAGAGCAATTAATTTCAAGAATTTGGGGATATGAATTTGCTGGAGATGATCGCACTGTTAATAGCCATATTCGTAATTTACGAAATAAATTAGGTGAGAAAGCAAAGTACATTACAACTGTAGTGCGAACTGGTTATAAGTTTGAGGGGAATGTATGAGAAAAGGGATTGTACTTAAATTATTTACCCTTACAACAGCTTTATGCATGTTGATTTTAGCGACGATATTTATTGGACAAACGATATTTTTCAAGCAATATTATGCGAATCGAAAAGTGGAAGATATTAAAGTGAATTTAGATTCTTTTGAAAAGAGTTACTTAAATTATGCGAGGAGTTCGGAGGAAGTTCAGAAACTGGAGCAAGATTTTTTAAGAGAAAATAATACTTGGATTACGACGTTAGATCATAATGGGAATTTAAAGCACGCAGATGATTTTTATTTTGAAATTACTTTAGATCGACGAGAAGAGAAGCGAGTGGGACAAAAAACAATTATCATTCCTTTGTACTATCTCATGAATATAGATGAGATTGAAGGTGGAACACTACCTGATTTGGAAGGACGACCAGTTTATTTCGATGGACTAAAAAGAGACGATAGTTTCATCACATCTTATTTAAAGATAGATGAGGTGAATTTGAGTTGGTTTCATAAACCATTAGGTAAGAAGTTAGCTGAAAAAGAACCTAAGATGAGCGAGGAAAAACCAAAGGTTGCTCAAGATTCTATCACTGTGGAAAGAAAAAAATTTGCTGGAATTATGAGTGATGAGGAAAAGAAGAGGGCGGCTCAAAATTCAGATTTTAATATATCAGGGAAAATTACGAAGGTACAGTTCCCTAATGTAAAAGGACCTGTAAACCCAATTTATAAAAACAATTTATTTTTGGATAATATAAAAGAATTTCAAGCTGATTTATTACTAAAAGAAAGCAATCAAATACAATATGCAACACAAACAATGGACTATGAAAAGAATGATATAAAATATAAATTATTAATCAAACCAATAAAAGAAAAAGATGGATCGGTGACATACATATACGCGATGGCTTCTTTACAACCTGTAGATGAGGCTGTACAAATGGTACAAGATTATTACATTTACATTATTGCGTTTGTAGTCATTCTTATTTTTCTAGCTTCTTTCTATTATTCAAAACAAATTGCAAAACCGTTATTAAAAATAAATGATACAACGAAGAAAATAGCACATTTAGACTTTACAGAAAAAATCCCGATTACTTCAAAAGATGAAATTGGTGATTTATCGCAAAATATTAATACACTATCTAATAAACTACATTCACATATTGGACAGTTAGAACAAGATATTGAAAAAGAAAGAAAGTTAGAAAACACGAGAAAAGAATTTATTTCAGGTGTTTCACATGAATTAAAAACACCGCTGAGTATTATGAAAAGCTGTATTTCTATTTTAAAAGATGGGGTAGCTGAACATAAGAAAGACTACTATTTTCAGGCGATKGAAAAAGAAGTAGACAAGATGGATATACTAATTTTGGATATGCTTGAATTAGCTAAATTTGAGTCTGGCACATACAACATGAAGATGGATTCTTTCTATATCGATGGAGTAATTGAAGAAATATGTGAACAGCTTTCATCGGAGATAGAGAAAAAAGAATTGAGTGTGCACAAACATATATGTCCAGCTGAAGTGGTTGGGAATCAAAATAGAATTGCACAAGTAATTGTGAACTTCATTACGAATGCGATACGTTATACACCGAACAAAGAGGATATTATTATTTCCGCAATAGACGAGAAGAATCATATAAAAGTGTGTATAGAAAATAAAGGTGCCCACATTGAAGAAGAACAATTAGATAAAATTTGGGATCGTTTTTATCGCGTGGATGCGGCACGGAAACGTTCACAAGGTGGAACAGGGCTTGGCCTTGCAATTTCAAAGAATATTTTAGAACTGCACAATGCTGAATATGGGGTAAAGAATACCGAAGATGGTGTGTTATTTTACTTCTATTTACCGAAAAAAGCGTAGATAATACAATCTACGCTTTTTTAATTTAATTTCATATTATCTTTACTTAATCTTTATTTTTAAGCGATATAATCTGGTTAGAAAAAGAGATTATGTAAGGAGTAGATTAGCCGTGAATAGCAATTTACTAGGTGTGATGGTATTTATTTTCTTTTGTGCATTTATTGTATTTATTATTGATATTACGATATGAAAAAAGAGCGCTAATTAAGCGCCCTTCTTTTTTGTATTCATTTGATAAGCACCGATGCTTTTGAATAAGCGTGGTGAAGTTGTAAATAAAAGAATTAGTAATACAGTACATAGTATGAAAGAACCGATCATTGTACTGCCGTTTACAATTAATGAATATAAGACAGCTGATTGTCCTTTAGGTGCATATTGACCAAAGAAAATAATACCAGCAATAAAGTGACAGAAATAACGTGCAAAGCTGCCGACAAATGTGGCAAGGATAATGTAAACGAGTGCTTTTTTTCCTTTGTTTTGTTTTGGTTTATCTTTGCGACTACCAAAACTTGAATGCTTTGCATCACTGTTGTCTGAGGCAAGTGCTTTTTGAATTGGACGATAGAATAAACCAGCAAAGCCGATAAAGGAAAAGGCAATGAAGTACTCAATGAATGCTTGAACTGGCGTTAAAATGTAGGCATTACCTACGACGATTTGTAAAAGTCCCCAAATTAAGCCTCCTAAGGAAGCCATTTTGAAGCCCCAGCGGTATGCAATAATAAAAATAGGAATCATAGCAAATGAGATGGAACCGCCTGTTGGAAGTTTAATTGATAATGGTAAAATGTCGATAATCAAGGCGAAGGCTGCAAGAATAGCAGATTCGATCATCGCTTGTAAATTGGTGTTACGCATGTTGTTTCCCCCTAAATCCAAGTTGCACAAAAAAGAACATTATCATAGGAGGATACGAAATACGTAAATAAAAAAGAGGTATGTATTTCGGACGTTTGCACAATCCCTGCGTTAGCATTAACTAACAGGTTCAAAGGGTCGGAACGAAATGTTCCCTCTCAGCGGTAAGGCTCCCCCTGCGATAACGAGATTCTTTATTTGTTATTGTTTATTGTAATTGAAATGGATGAGAATGGCAAATATACCGTGTATGACAATTATTGAAATATAATTGTATCGAAATGTTAATAAATATGAAGCAAAAAGATATAGTCCAAGTGAAATAGAGTATGATATAATTTTTTTGAAAATAATTATCATTCTCTTCTGAGGGGGAAGGTTATGAGCTTAGTAGATATTAAAATTGGTGAGAAAGTGTTAGTAAAAAGTATTCAGTCGTTAGATCAGTTATTAAAGCGTAGACTAGCTGCTTTTGGTCTTGCGGAAGGAAGCGAACTTCGCATAAAACAGAAAGCGATGTTTAAAGGTCCTTGTACATTGGAGTGTCGTGGGCAGTTAATTAGTATTCGTCATTGTGACGCGAAAATGATAAAGGTGGAATTAGCGTGAATAAGGTTGCTTTGCTAGGGAATCCGAATACAGGGAAAACATCATTATTTAATGCACTGACTGGTTCTTATGAGTATGTAGGAAACTGGAGCGGTGTAACAGTAGAAAAGAAGGTTGGTAAATTAAAAGATAAGCAAGGAACATTAATTGATTTACCAGGCGTCTATGATTTGAATCCAGTTTCACGTGATGAAGGTGTCGTTACGAATTTTCTACTAACAGACGAATTTCATCATATGTTAAATATAGTGGATTCTTCTCAATTTGAGCGGAATATGCATTTAACATTGCAATTACTTGAATTTGGTAAGCCCGTTTCAATTGGTTTAAATATGGTTGATGTGGCAAAGCAAAGAGGAATTGTGATTAATGTAAAACGGTTATCAGAAATATTAGGTGTAACAGTCGTTCCTGTCATCGCAAGAACCGGAAAAGGCTGTGAAGAATTACTTACTACTCTGCATGAAGAGAAACAAAAAGAGAAAAAGCCATTCATTATTTCATATGGTGTACAAATGGATGAAGGAATTGGAGAGATAATCGCTCTTTTAGAGACAGCGAATTATGAGCATCCGAGATGGTTAGCCCTACAATTTCTAAGCAATAACGAAGTAGTAGAAAAAGAAATGAAAGCACTACCAATTTATAAGGAACTTATAGCCATTCGATCTCGTTTAGATGGAAAACTTGATTGTACGTTGGAGGAGCACATTTACAAGACTCGTGAAGCGTATATTGAAAAGTTAAAAACAAATGTTATGCAGCATGAGAAAGAAGGAAAAATTCCTTTTTCGGAAAAAATCGATAGGTTAATTACACATAAAATTTTAGGACTTCCAATCTTTTTAGCAGTTATGTTTTTTATTTTTCAGGTTACGTTTACGTGGATTGGTACACCTTTATCGGATATGCTTGATGGATTTTTTGGAGGACAACTTACTGATTGGGTTACAGCTGGGCTCACAAGTGTTGGCGCTTCTGATTTTATTCAAGCACTCGTTACAGAAGGTATTATTGCTGGCGTTGGTGCGGTATTAGTATTCGTTCCACAAATCTTTGCACTATTCTTCTTCATTTCATTATTAGAAGACTCAGGATATATGGCACGAATTGCAGTTGTTATGGATAGAATTATGGAGTTTTTCGGTTTAAACGGAAAAGCGTTCATTCCGATGATTATCGGCTTTGGATGTAACGTTCCAGGTATTATGGCAGCGAGAACGATTGAACAAGAAAAAGAACGTTTACTTACAGTTCTTGTAACACCATTTATGTCTTGTTCAGCACGTTTACCTGTATATGCATTATTTGCGGGAGTGTTCTTCCCTAATAGTCAGGCAACTGTTGTGTTCTCTTTATACATTGCAGGTATTGTTCTTGCGTTACTTGTTACAAAAATTATGTCTCTTACTATTTTAAAAGCGGAAAAATCTATTTTTGTCATTGAACTACCACCTTACCGTGTGCCGCAAGCGAAAACGTTATGGCTGAGCACGTGGGAGAAAGGTAAAGGATTTGTTCGTAAAGCAGGTACATTCATCTTCGGTGGTTCTGTTGTCATTTGGTTATTAAACTATGCAGGTCCATCAGGATTTGGTGTTGATATGGGAGACAGTTACTTAGCAATGATTGGTGGATTTATCGCACCACTATTTGCACCGCTCGGCTTTGGAACGTGGCAAGCTGCAGCATCCCTTTTAACAGGATTTTTAGCGAAAGAAGTTGTCGTTTCTACAATGGCAATTATTTATGCGGTTAAAGAAGATGTGCTAGGAAATGTAATGGGAGCACATTATACGGCGCTATCAGCCTATGCATTTATGTTCTTTATTTTATTATATGTTCCGTGCTTAGCGACAGTAGCTGTTATTAAACGTGAAACAGGATCGATGAAATGGACAGTTTTCTCTGTCGTTTATCCGCTCGTTGTTGCTTATGTATTAACGCTCATTATATACCAAGTTGGATCCTTACTCGGATTCTAGAAGGAGATGTATTGCAATGATGGTCAATATTATAATTGGAGCTATCATTTTTGGTTATGCAGCATATACGTTAGTTAATTTTGTAAAGAGAAGTAAAAAAGGAAAATGCGCAGCATGCTCTTTAAGTAAGTCATGTCAGTCACAAACTTGTAGTCCGGATATGGAGCAAATTGCCCATAAATAGAAAAAAGCTTTGCGAATTTCGCAAAGCTTTTTTTATTATTTAATTTTAACTAATTGAGCTTCTTCTGCTGCTTTTCTATGATCAGCCATTTCTTTTTTAGGATCTTTATTCATTTTTAATACACCGACAGATTTTTCTTCTCCTGTTACTTTTCCATATGCAGCATCATCGACGATTGCAAACATATCTGTATAAGAACGACCATCACCGATAATTGTATTACCTTCATATTTCAATTTTTTACCATTAATTTCGGCGTTTTCTACTTTTTCTTTCGCAAATAATACACCTTGTTCGACTGTTACTGCTGGTAATTTATCAATTGCTTTTGCATCGTCTTTTTCTACTTTCTTAAGTAGTTCTTTCTTCACTAACTCTTCACCAGTTTTCTTATCCATTACAAGTACTTTTTTACCTTCTAATGTCGCAAGTTTCATTTTGTATGTGTTCTTTTCTTTTATGTCAGATCTATTTTTATCAATAATTGAATTCACTTGTTGGTCACTACCGTAAGCAACGATACCGTTTGCTTTTTCTCCTAATAAAGAACAACCTGATAATGCTCCGAATGAAATTGCTGCTGCTAACCCGATTCCTACTAATTTTTTCATGATGATTTCTCCTTTTTATATGTTTTATAGTAAATACAGTTTCTGTATTAGTCCTTACATTATGAGAAGCTTTTTTGTTATTCCGTTGCTTCTGGTATTAGTGTATAAGAAATGTTGAAACGTAACTATCGAGTTAGCTTACAGTAACATTACAATTATGYAATTTAGTGAAATCGCGCAAATATAAGTTGATTTTGGAGACAGAAATAATAAGGATATAGTAGGAATACAATATTATATCTGGAATGTCATATTATATTGGCTGTATTTTGGAAATAACATGTAAGGACATCTTAGTTTTGTTATAATAAACACATAGGTTGTAAAAATGAATATTCTTACTGAAAAGGGAGATTTTTAATTTTCCAAGTAGTGAATTTGAAATATGAGGTATATCATAGGAGGAATTTGGATGTCTGTATTTAAACGATTAAGAGATTTAACAATGTCGAATGTGTATTCATTAATTGAAAAAGCTGAAGATCCAGTTAAGATGACGGATCAATATTTACGCGATATGCAAGCGGATGTACAAGAAGCTGAGAAAAGTGTAGCAGCTCAAATCGCACTTGAGAAGAAATTCAAAATATTATTTGAAGAGCAAGAAGCACTTGTGAAAAAACGTGAAGAGCAAGCACATATGGCTGTTCAAGCTAGCAACTTAGATCTTGCGCGCCGTGCTCTAGAAGAAAAACAAAATGCAGAGCAAAAGATGAATGAGTATAAAGCAAGCTATGAACAAAACAAAGCTGCTGCTGATAATCTTCGCCTTAAGCTAGAAGAAATGCGTAAGCAATTAACAGAGCTGAAAAATAAACGTGAAACACTTGTAGCGCGTGTAAATGCAGCGAAAGCACAAAAGAATATTAATCAGGCGATGTCTGGATTCGATTCAAATTCAGCAAAAGCTGGTTTAAGCCGTATGGAAGAGAAAGCACTTCAATTAGAGGCTGAAGCAGAAGCAAGCGGTGAAATTTACAAGAAAGAAAAGTCGTTAGATGATGAATTTGCAAGCTTAAACAAAAATTCTGTTGTTGACGATGAATTAGCTCGTATTATGAAGCAGTACGAGAAATAATATAGAATAGACAAAGAAACCGACATGTCTGAAGAGGATTCATGTCGGTTTTCTATTACTATTTTAGAGGAGGTTTTGTAATGACGTGGATGAATGTTTTAGCTATGCTTGTATGGACTGGAGCGAGTGCGGTACTTTTATTTGCAATTATGTGGGTTGATTCGATTTTTACAAAATACAATGATTTAAAAGAAATAAAAAATGGAAACACAGCAGTGACAACACGTTTCGTTATGAAATTATTCGCTCAAGGATACATTTTGTCACAATCGATTACGAAAGCAAATGATTTATGGCAGGCGCTTCTTGCCTCAGCAGTTTCTTTCGTTATTTTATTAGTTGTAGAAATGTTCATTGAGTTTGTGTTAAAGAAAATGTCTGGTTTAGATTTAGAAGAAGGAACGAAAGAAGGCAGCGTAGCACATGCGATGTTAGCTGGTTCATTACATATCGTTGGTGCACTTATTTTAGGTGCTTGTTTATAAAGAGAAAAGGAGGGGTAGATTGTGAGCTTATTTAAACGTATTAAAAATATAATGAAGAGCCCAGAGCCGCCGAAACCAGAAAAGAGTCTCTTAACGTTAGCTCCTGGAGATATGATTGAAGTGTCGTTAGTCATGTACGAATTAACTGGGAAAACGAGCATGCATTCTCGCAAGGAAATTGTTTTAACTTTACAGGACGGGAAAGATATTCGTTATTTAAAAATTGAAGACCGTGAAAATACGTATTACAAATTGTATACACCGATTGATGGTCGTTTAGATTCAATTGATGAAATTCCGACGACGATTGAAATGGATGATATAGAGTATCATATGGAAGAACAATATAATGGACGTGTTGTTGTTATGGGGAAAACGCCATTCGCTGCTTCAGAAGAACAGTATGTATGGGAATTCCAGTCTGACAACCGCAAATTATTACGTGTTGAATGGCAAAATGGTCGCACAATGATGTATGAGGGAGAAGCAATTATTCCTGCTGATGTACAAATCATAAGAGCAACATAAGGGGGGCGTAATCATGTCAAACCGATTGTTTACCATGATTAAATCGTTCGTGATCCCTATACTTGCTATCGTTACATTACTTGTTATTGCCGGCTATGCTTTATCGGGCTGTCAAAGTGGTCAGGCGAAGTCAATTCAGGATCGTTATCCGCTAGAGTCTGTCGCAAAGGATGGTAAACAAGAATCTTACGTGTATAGGGCTGCCAATCGGTCAGTTCCTGAAGTCGCAAAGGAACTTATAGCCGAAAGGAAACCGAAGCAAGCATCTAAAGAAGACGAAAATCAAATGTTCCTCGTTTATTCTGATAAAATGTATAATTTGCAAAAGGATAAAGAGAAACCATCCGATACGTTAATTGAAATAAGTAATGAAGAATTTGTCCGTCAAAATTACCAACCATCCTTCTTACAAGGATATATTATGGGGAGTATATTAAACGATATATTCGGTTCACGAAAATCATCATACGGTGATTATCGCGGATATAACGACAGACAAAATCATAAACCGGTTATCCCGGAAAGACCACCTACGAAAGAAGAAAAGAAAACCCCACCTCCAATTACGAAGGAAGGGAAAGGATCTATTATTAAGCGAGGCGATAATGTAGATCCGAAATCATCTGTAGGTGATAAAGGGAGTATTACGGAAAAAGGAAGTAAAACGACGCCTCCGCCTTCTACCGGAAGCAAAGGAACAATCACGAAAAATCCAGGTGGCTCGAGCGGATCTGATGTGAAGCCGAAATCATCTATTAAAACGCCACCAAAGAATACGTCTCCCCCGAAAACAAGGGTTGGCGGTTCAGGGAAAATTTCGAAGAGAAGATAGTAGAGAGACCGAGAAGTGGAATTTGCTTTTCGGTCTTTTTTTATTATGGAAATTAATTTCTTGTAGCTGGTACAATTAAGGGATAAGGAGGGGGTAGTATGACTATGTATAAATGATTTAGTTTGATTATGTTCCTCGTATTATTCCTCGGTTTGTTTATTAGTACAACGATGAAATTTCACTTTGTAGTAGGTATTGTATGGATACTATGTACATGTACTCTATTTCTATATATTCCGCTGCGCTTTCAAGATGAAGTGACTGCCTTTCAAAAATACGTAGCATGGATTAAAAGCGGAGGAAGATGGGGGGAGTAAAATTATATCAGCGATTTTTGRAATATATCGACTTACCGACAAAAACTGACAACGGTAGTAACTTAATAATAAGAAGAGGCTGTGCCCAAATGTTGGCACAGCCTCGTTTTTCATAACGATTAATGAATATCATGCTTCTTGAAATTACCGCCTTTTACTTCTGCTACGTCATACACTGTAATAAAGGCATTTGGATCAATTTCATGAATAAGTTCTTTCATTTTACTTTCTTCTAAACGGTTAATTACACAAGAGATTTCTTTAAATTTCTCTCTTGAATACCCACCATAAACTTCATTGTATGTTGCACTTCGACCTAAACGATCACGAATTGTTTCTACTATTAATTCAGGTTCTTTTGTAATGATTTTAAACGTTTTAGAACCACTTAAACCAACTTCAACAATATGAATTACTTTAGAAGCGATAAAGTAAGCAATCGCCGAAAGGATAGCTCCTTGAAGACCAAATACTGTTGAGACAAAAATAAAGACAAACATATTTAAGAATAAGATAAGATCACTTGTTCCAAATGGTAACTTTCTAGAAAGTAATACGGCTAGCATATCGATTCCATCTAATGCCCCGCCATTACGTAATGCTAGTCCCATACCAAAACCGATAATAATACCACCAACAACAGTAATTAAAAGTGTATCGCCCTCAATAATTGTTGGTACTCCGTGCATGAGAACGGTACCTACTGCTAGTGAAGCAATCCCGATAATAGAATAAAGTGCAAAGCTTTTACCGATTTGTTTATATCCTAACCAAACGAAAGGGATGTTAACGACTGCGATTAGAAGACCTAATGGTAATCCGAATAATCTTGAACTAACGATACTTAAACCAGTTACACCACCGTCGGATACGTTATTTGGAATTAATACAGCTTCTAATCCGTACGCTGTGATAAATGCCCCAATAATAATCATCAAAGCTTTAAAAGCGATTTTTAGCTTATTGGGTTTGTTTTTCATAATTCTCTCCATATAATTTCCTCGTTTCAAACTAGTTTCGTATTTGTTACATAATTCACATCTAAAGTTCATTCTAACATTTTATTTGAAAAAATTCTCCTTTAATGGATGTATGCAGGGAATATTATCACCATATTACCATTAAAATATTTTTGGAATTCGTATAAAAAATCCCATCCGTTCAAAGGATGGGAGGTTGTTAAGAAAATATAAAACTAACTACTGTTAGGAATAAAGAGAATCCTAAAATAGTTCCGCACACTTTCATATGTCGTTTACGTCCCATAACGACGATTGCAACATATTCGCGAATCATTGCGTTAGGCCAGTAATAAAATGCTGTTTTTGATCCGATTCCTTGGCTATTCAGACTGGCTTGTTTTGCATATATACCGGCGCGGAAAAGATGGAAATTATTCGTTGTAAAGATACTTTTATACTTACCTTCAGGTTTTAATGAATCCATAATTTCTTTAGAGAACGACATATTTTGATATGTGTTTACAGAGCGATTTTCTTGCACTGTATGTTCAAGAGGAATTCCTTTTTCAACCGCATAATTTTGCATCGCTTCTGCTTCAGGAAGCCCTTCATCTGGACCTTGTCCACCAGAGAAAATAATTGTTGGTGGTGTATTCACAGCTGCTTGTTTCCAATAGAAGTCGATAGCTTTATTAATACGACTTGCAAGTAAAGGTGGCACTTTGTCATTAATTAAGCCGCTACCAAGAACGATGATGAAATCTTGATTACGTCTCGGTCTATTGAATTGGTATAGAAAATAAGCGCTTAAGAAGTTAGATAAATGTATAAAGAAATACATAGTTATAAGAGAAATACCAGCAAAAATAAATTGAAAGTGTGTTGAGACTAAACTTGCTGGATTTATGATAGGGAGTAGCATAAAGAATAAAATCCCTAAAGCTGCAATTAAAGTTAAAGAGTTTGTAAAGCGTCTTCCTTCACGCTTCATCAAGATTCTCGCATTAAGAAATAGCCCAAACATTAAAGCGACTATAGCAAAAGGTATCATTACAATTAGCGCTATCATGGGAATAATAACGATAAAATGTAAAGCGTTATTACCAGATGCAAACGAGACGACTGCACAAAATAATAGAAAAGAACAGAAAAAGGCATTAAATAAAAAGCCATTTATTATTTTTCGCGGATCTTTTAAGTAAGAGATAAGAAAAATAATAAACAATATAAGAGGAATAATTCCAAAATACATAAATATAGTACACCTCAATTTTTATGATGTTTTTATTGCACCCCTAATACTACATGATTTTGAAGTTATTAATAATTAAAATAACGATTTAGAATTTTCTCAATAAACGATATAGATAAATATGATAAAATGTATTCAAAGCGATATATTAAAAGTAAAATGGTTTAGAGG
Source organism: Bacillus sp. P4_D3 (assembly GCF_056401855.1). Classification (NCBI taxonomy): domain Bacteria; kingdom Bacillati; phylum Bacillota; class Bacilli; order Caryophanales; family Bacillaceae; genus Bacillus; species Bacillus sp. P4_D3. The sequence continues at coordinate 26,938 of NZ_JBFUIN010000002.1, read as the reverse complement.
GCACTCTGTAGAGTGTCTTTTTCTTTGAAATATGTAATTTTGCATATTTTGTTCCTTTTTAATGAAAGAGGATTAAAATATAAATTGTGGATACATGCTATAAAGCAGAATTGTATACAAACATTAGCCTCTACTCTTTTTGTATCTAACAATCTTGTAACGATTCATGATTCTGTTTTCTAGTGTGTGTTTACGAAAAGTGGGATGGGCTGTATATAAACAGGGGAAAGGGCGTCTTTTTAAAAGGCGCCTTTTTGTTGTTTAGTGTAGATAGTTATCACTGTTGATATAGTGGAAAATATCTATACTAAACATTAGCAATCTTCCGTATAAAGATTATCAATTTACTATATATTCCAGCGGTGTTAAGCTACATATGAAAGGCTTTCTTTTTCAAAATATTACCCCTAATAAAATTTTGAAGAAGTCAACTGTCTCCAAACTAGCTATTCATGGTATGAGAAAAAGCACTCTTCTGAGTGCTTTTTCTCATATAAATAAGCTATTTTTATAGGCATTTTTCATACACTGAAAGTAACGAAATGAAAGTAGGTGACAAAATGCCAGCTATTGTTGAAGGTGTTATTATTGAAAACTGTAACGGTACAATTAACTTAGGTGATAAATATAACGTACATCCAATTGAAAAAACGAAAGCTTATAATGGATCGGGATCTTCAAATACCGGATTAAATGTGAGGACATTCAGTGGTATTAGTACGGCAGATGTAACGGATAACGATGTGTATGACCAAGTAATTCAATCTACGTTATAATTTTTATATGTAAAATTGCATAAAGTGATGTGTTTGCCCTGTGATATAATTTAGCTGTGAGCTGTTAGTGATACTTCTTTATCATAGTTGTTAGATTAGAAATGTAACATCGCATCGGAAATCATACGTATAAGAAAAAAGACACTTCGCTCGAAGTGTCTTTTTCATTTTAGTGATACCCTTTAGCAGAGTCTTTATGAATTTTATTTTTAAATATGCTGTAGCTCCAAAGCTGATATCCAATAACGATTGGTACCATGACGATTGCAACGAAGAACATAATTTTCAAGTTTAATTCACTACCGGCTGCGTTATATAACGTTGTACTGTATGCGTCGTTAATACGTGATGGTAACATTCTTGGGAACATACCTGCAAAGCCAGTTGTCATAAACATTGCGATTGTTAAGCAAACGAATGTGAATGCAAGGCCAATTTTATGTTTGTACACCATAATAAGTGCGAGTACACTCATTAACATTGCAAGTACTGGAAGAATGAATAGTACAGGATATTCCGTGAAGTTTTGGAATAAATTTGTACGATTTGCAGTTGCGACATAGAAGATAGCTAAAATGATAGCAGCTGCCATTGAAAATGGTCTTGCGATTTTATAAGCACGATCAGATACTTCGCCAGTTGTTTTAATCATAATCCAAAGGGCACCAGATACGACGAATATAGTAGTGAAGAAAAGACCACCTAAAATACCATAATGGTTTAATAAGCTAAGTAAATTTCCTTCATAACCGTTTTTTCCGATTTGCAGCCCGTAATACAGGTTAGCGAATGTAACACCGAATAAGAAGGCGATTAGGAAACTACCAATTGTAAATGCCCATTTACAAGTTTTTTGCCAAATTGGTGAATCGTCTTTATGCATAAATTCAAGTCCAGCGGCACGAGCGAATAGGGCAAATAATACTAAAAATAGTGGTGTATACAGGTAACTAAACATATTTGCATATGTGATTGGGAAGGCAGCAAATGTTGCGCCACCAGCTGTAATTAACCATACTTCATTACCACCCCAGAACGGACCAATAGCTTCTTGTAATTGATTTCGTTCTTGTCGGTCTTTCGCAACGAATGGGAAAATCATCCCGTTACCGAGTGCGTAGCCATCAAGAATGAAGTAAACTGTCCAAATTACGCCCCATAAACCGAACCAGATGACTGCAAGCATATCATGAGACATGAGCTGTACCTCCTTCAGTAGCAGGTTCTTCTAATGCAGCTGGTCCTTTTTTCGCGAACTTCAGCATTAAGTATACGTCTGCAATTAAGAGTAAAGTGTAGAACAATATTAAACTAATTAATGAGAACCAAATTTGTGGAACTGATATAGGTGACACAGATTCTGCTGTACGCATTAGTTTATAAACTGTCCACGGTTGACGACCTACTTCAGCAACAATCCAACCAGCGTTAATTGCAATATAAGGAAGTAAGACAGACCACATTGTAATTTTTAAATAACGTTTTGAGTTTTCTAGTTTTCCTTTTCGGTTTAAATAGAAACCGAACCAAGTTAATGCCATAAAGAACATGCCAAGTGCCACCATTAAGCGGAAGCTATAGTACACGAGGTTAACGTTTGGACGATCTTCTTTCGGAATATCTTTTAAACCAACAATTTCTCCATCAAATGAGTTTGTATAGAAGAAACTTCCGAGTTTTGGAATAGTAAGGAATTCAAAGTTCTTTTCGTTTTTCACATCAGGAATTTGAATGATTGAGAAGCCTTGTCCTTTTCCAGTTTCCCAAACAGCTTCCATTGCAGCTCCTTTTGCTGGTTGATACTTAGCTGCTGATACACCGGATTGATGTCCCATAAAAGGTGTAATAGTTGCTGCGAATAACCCTAACATTAAACCAAACTTAAATGATTTTTTGAAGAATTCCACTTCATTTTTACGTAGTAAGTGATATGCACTAATTGCCATAACGAAGAAAGCACCGACAATATAACAACCAATTACAGTATGGAAGAACATATTCCATGCATATGGATTTGTAACAAGAGCCCAGAAGTCATTTAATTCAGCGCGGCCATTACGTATTACATAGCCAACAGGATTTTGCATAAAGCCGTTTGCTGTAATAATCCAAAGGGCAGAAATATTTGTTCCAAGTGCAACCATCCACATACAGAAAGCACGGAACTTTGGTGAGATTTTGTCTTTACCGAATAACCATATTCCCATGAAAGTAGATTCTAAGAAAAAGGCAACAAGTGCTTCGATTGCAAGAGGTGATCCGAAAATATCTCCCATATATTTGGAGTACTCAGACCAGTTTGTTCCAAATTGGAACTCCATCGTAATCCCGGTTATAATCCCCATTACGAAGTTAATTGTAAATAATTTACCCCAGAAATTTGCCATTTTGCGGTATGTTGGATTCAATGTGCGGGCGTATTGAGTTTCCATACATGCTACTAAAATAACAAGTCCGATTGTCAAAGGTACAAATAAAAAGTGATAAAAAATAGTAATTGCAAATTGAAAACGACTCAGTAACAGAACGTCGGACATAATAAATATTCACTCCTTTTTTACATTATCTACAATCAGTTTATAGTGAAAATAGGAGTAAGGTATGTGAGAGTTGTTACAAAGCTGTGTGTATATTTTGAAAGAATTATGTCGATTATCTGAAAGTATTCGTTTTTTACTATAAAGCAATATCCTTTTTGAGTTTTTCATATTTTGGTACACTATCTATGTAGTGTAAATGAGAGAAAAGAGGGTTTTTACTATGAAGTCATTAGACGAGATTTTGCAGTACAATGAAAAATTCGTTGAAGAGAAGAAATATGAAGAGTTTGTAGCTGGGAAATTTCCAAATAAAAAAATGGTAATTATCTCTTGTATGGATACACGTCTTGTTGAATTATTACCGAAAGCAATGAATATGCGTAACGGTGATGTGAAAATTATTAAAGTAGCAGGCGCGGTTATTTCGCATCCATTTGGAAGTATTATGCGTAGTATTTTAGTTGCTGTATATGAACTTGGTGCTGAAGAAGTATGTGTTGTTGGTCACCACGATTGTGGTATGGCAAAAATTCAAGCAAGCAGTACGATCGAAAAAATGAAAGAGCGCGGTGTAACAGAAGAAAAATTAGATACACTTCGTTATTCTGGAATTGATTTAGAACAATTCTTACGAGGGTTCTCTAGTGTAGAAGAAAGTGTAGAACATAGTGTATCAGTACTTCGCAACCATCCGTTACTTCCTGAAGAAGTGCCTGTTCACGGTCTTGTTATTCACCCTGACACAGGAAAATTAGATGTAGTTGTGAATGGCTACGACAATTAAGAATTTACTTTGTCATCCTTTTTATCTGGGACAGGATCAAATCCTCCTGGATGGAAAGGGTGACATTTTAATATACGCTTACATGTAAGCCAAAATCCTTTGAAGGCACCGTGTTTTTGAAACGCTTCTAATCCATAATGAGAGCAAGTCGGATGAAAGCGGCACGTTGGCGGTGTCATCGGAGAAATGAACTTTTGATAAAAGCGTATAATACCGATAAAAATCTGTTTCATAATGGTCTCCTTTTCAGCATAGTCTTAAAGTATTATAGCACGACCGTACATAATTCTTTACTAATGTCGATTTCCGTTATATCATATTGGATATAACGGAATTAAAATAAAAGCGGGAGAGATGTTGTATGCCATCAGTAGAAAGCTTTGAATTAGACCATACGATTGTAAAGGCGCCTTATGTAAGACATTGCGGAGTCCACAATGTAGGTAGTGACGGTATTGTAAATAAATTTGATATTCGTTTCTGCCAACCGAATAAACAAGCAATGAAACCAGATGTTATTCATACGTTAGAACATTTATTAGCATTTAATTTACGTAAATATATTGATCGTTATCCGCATTTTGATATTATCGATATTTCACCAATGGGCTGCCAAACAGGGTATTACCTTGTTGTAAGCGGAACACCGACGGTTCGAGAAATCATTGATTTATTAGAACTAACATTAAAAGATGCGGTTCAAATTACAGAAATTCCAGCTGCAAATGAAACGCAGTGTGGCCAAGCGAAGCTTCATGACTTAGAAGGAGCACAACGCTTAATGAACTTCTGGTTAAGCCAAGATAAAGATGAACTTGAGAAAGTGTTTGGATAAAAAAGAAAAACTGCCTGTGAAAGGGCAGTTTTTTATTTTGTAAAAGAAGAAAATGCATATAAGGAAGAAATTGAAGTAGAAGAACAACGATTTAGTGGAGTATGGATTTCCGATTAGTACATTTCCTTTACAGTATAAAAACATTAGAAAATGTACTAGTAGATCCAGGCTGCATAACCACTATTTTTGATACAGATGTATTGGCCAAAGTCGGAATAAACAATAATTTGTGTTTGTTATGTGACAAGTATATCCAGTCGTTGACAGAGGTGCAATAGTATGTTAAAAATAAAGAAAGCGTTTACAACTAAAAGGGTTGTTACTGTTCGGCAGGCAAAACCTAAATTTGTATAAGGATAACTCGAACGTTATTCTTATGTGCAAATTTAGGTTTTTTTTATAAAATTTTGCCTGAAATATAAAAAACCAAGGACGAGTGCGAATGGAAATAAAAAAAATTTTAAACAATAATGTCGCTATTACGCATAATGAGTTTAAACAAGAAATTGTCGTTATGGGAAAGGGGTTAGCTTTTCAGAAGAAAGTAGGAGAAACAATTGATGTTTCGAAAATAGAGAAAACATTTGTGCTAGAGAAGCATGGAGTTTCTGAAAAGCTTGCAAAATTATTAGAAGATACGTCTGAACTCTATTTAAATATTTCTTCAAAAATTATAAACTATGCGCAATCTAAGCTTGCATACAAATTGGATGAATATTTATATGTTGCGCTAACGGATCATTTAAGTTTCGCAGTTAGTAGATATAAACAAGGTATACAGCTCAAGAATGCACTGCTATGGGAGATTAAAAAATATTATAAACAAGAGTTTCAAATTGCGCTACAGGCATTAGATATGATTGAAAATGATATAGGGATTCGCCTTGGAGAGGATGAAGCTGCTTCCATTGCTTTGCACTTAGTGAATGGTCAATTAGCTAGTGATAATATGGCTTCTGTCGTGCAAGCAACTGAAGTGGTGAATAACATTTTGAATATCGTTAAATATCATTTTCAAATAGAAATGGATGAAAACTCGGTTAATTATGAACGCTTTTTAACACATCTTCGTTTCTTCTCGATACGATTTACTCGTAAAGAACATGCTGTCGAAGGTGATGATCAATTTCTTTATGAGCAAATACAGTTGAAGTATCAATCGGCGTTTCAGTGTAGTCAAAAAGTGAAGCTCTATTTACAAAACGTCTATAATTGGAGTGTTTCAAATGATGAAATTGTCTATTTAACTTTACATATTCATCGGGTGACCTGTCGACATGCATCGAATTGTACGTTAGATGAGGGGAAAATCAGATAGCTGTTATTTATAAACTACATATTACTTAGAGGAATGTTACCAATATGGGCATAACCTGAGTCAACCTGAGCATGCAGCTTATTTGCGTGTATGCTCAGTTGGACTCAGGTTTTTTATTTACAAAAATGCGATAGAAAGTGGGGATAAATATGAAATATGAACAATTAGCAAAAGACATTATTGAAAATGTTGGCGGTAAAGCAAATATTATTAGTGTTGTTCACTGTGTAACACGCCTGCGTTTTCAATTAAGAGATGAAGGAAAAGCAAAGACAGACGTTTTGAAAAATATGGAGGGGATCGTTACTGTTATGAAAAGTGGTGGCCAGTATCAAGTTGTTATTGGAAATCACGTACCTGACGTCTACCAAGCAGTGATGACAATTGGTGATCTTCATACGTCAGTACCTGACGAGGCTGATAGTAAGAAGAAAGGGGTATTTAATCAATTTATTGATGTAATTTCTAGCATATTTACTCCAATTCTTGGTGTTTTAGCTGCGACAGGGATGATAAAAGGTTTAAACGCTCTTTTGGTAGCACTAGGATGGTTAAGTAATACATCTGGAACGTATCAAATATTAAATGCAATTGGAGATTCTTTATTTTACTTCTTCCCAATATTCCTTGGTTATACAGCGAGTAAGAAATTTGGCGGGAACATTTTTATTGGTATGGCAATAGGTGCGTCGTTAGTTTATCCGGCACTTTCTGGATTAACAACAAGTAAGCCACTTTATACATTATTTGCAGGGACGATGTTTGAATCACCTGTTCATATTACGTTTTTAGGAATTCCAGTTATTTTAATGAGCTATGCATCATCAGTTATTCCAATTATTATCGCAGCGTATGTAGGTGCGAAGGTAGAGAAGATGTTTAAAAAGTTAATTCCAGACGTTGTAAAAACGTTCTTAGTACCGTTCAGTACATTACTTCTTGTTATTCCAATGACGTTTATCGTTATTGGACCGATTGCAACATGGGCGGGGCAGCTTTTAGGGCAAGGAACGATTTGGATGTATGAATTAAGCCCAGTAGTAGCAGGACTTTTCATTGGTGGATTCTGGCAAGTGTTTGTTATGTTTGGTCTTCACTGGGGATTGATTCCAGTATCAATTAATAATCTTACTCTTATGGGAGCAGATCCAGTTTTAGCGCTTATGTTTGGAGCGTCATTCGCACAAATTGGTGCTGTTTTAGCAGTTTGGTTGAAAACGAAGCAACAAAAACTAAAATCACTTAGTATTCCAGCTTTCATTTCTGGTATTTTTGGTGTCACTGAACCAGCGATTTATGGGGTTACACTTCCACTAAAAAAACCATTTATTATGAGTTGTATTGGCGGAGCGATTGGCGGAGGAGTTTTAGGCTTTGCAGGTTCAAAAATATATATGATCGGTGGCTTTGGAATATTTGGTATACCGACTTATATTGATCCAAAAGCAGGTATTACGATGGGATTCTGGGGACTTATTATTGCTATTGTTGTTTCTTTTGTATTTGGATTTATTCTTACTTATTTATTTGGATTCGATAAAGAAACAACGGCTACAACAGTTGATGAAGCAGCAGCTACAACAGTTGATGAAGCAGCAGCTACAACAGTTGATGAAGCAGCAGCTACTTTAAAGGAAATGAATCGTAAAGAAGTTGGATCGCAAAATGAAAAAAATAGTATTACTAGCCCGTTTGAAGGAAAAGTAATCGATTTGTCTAGTATTAAAGATGCAGCCTTTGCATCAGGTGCGATAGGAAAAGGAGTTGCAATTGAACCTTCTATCGGTAAATTATTTGCACCAGTTTCAGGAACAGTTTCAGCACTATTTCCAACGAACCATGCGATTGGGATTGTAACTGATTATGGAGCAGAATTGTTGATTCATATTGGGATGGATACAGTTCAACTTGGTGGAAAACACTTTTCTTCACACGTTGCACAAGGAGATCGTGTAGAGAAAGGCCAATTGCTTATTGAATTCGATATACAAGGGATTCAAGCAGCAGGATATGTTGTAACGACACCGGTAGTGATAACGAATACTGATAAATATGATGTAGTAGTAGCGGAAGCAAATCCAATCAAAATTGGTGAGAATTTAATCGAAGTAATTAGTAAATAAAAGAGAAGCTTATATAAAACTATTATTTTCAAATTATATAGTAGAGGAGTGCTAGATATGTTAAATAATAAATTTCCGAAAGGTTTTTTATGGGGCGGAGCAATTGCTGCGAATCAGGCTGAAGGAGCGTATTTAGAAGGTGGAAAAGGATTAACAACGGTTGATTTATTACCAACGGGGGAAAAGCGTTGGGAGGTTATGGCCGGGAGCCTTAATTCCTTTAAGCCGAGTGAAGGAGAATTCTATCCTTCACATGACTCAATTGACTTTTATCATCATTTTAAAGAAGATATTGCTTTATTTGCAGAGATGGGATTCAAATCGTTACGTGTATCGATTGCTTGGACGAGAATTTTTCCAAATGGCAATGATGAGACTGTAAATGAAGCTGGCTTACAGTTCTATGATGATTTATTTGATGAATTATTAAAATATAATATTGAACCAGTAGCTACGATGGCTCATTTCGATGTCCCTGTACATTTAGTTGAGGAATATGGGGGCTGGAGAGACAGAAAACTTGTACACTATTTTGAGAAGTATGCGAAAACTATTTTTAATAGATATAAAGATAAAGTGAAATATTGGATGACGTTCAATGAAATAAATATGCTACTTCATTTACCATTTGTAGGTGCAGGTCTTGTATTTAAAGAGGGAGAGAATAAAACACAAATCCAATATCAAGCGGCACATCACCAGCTTGTTGCAAGTGCACTGGCAGTGAAAGCTTGTCATGAAATTATACCTAATGCCAAAATCGGATGTATGTTAGCGGCAGGAACTGTATATCCACATACATGTAATCCAGAAGATGTTTTCAATGCAATGGAAAAAGATCGTGAGTCCTTCTTCTTTATTGATGTTCAGGCTAGAGGAGCATATCCAGGATATGCGAAGAGATTCTTTAAGGATCATAAACTAGTAATCGAGATGGAAAAAGATGATGAAGAGATTTTGAAAAAGTATACAGTTGATTATATTGGATTCAGTTATTACTCAAGTAGGGTAACAAGTACGGATTCAGAAGTATTAAACAGTATGATAAATGGAAATGTATTTGGTTCTATTGAAAATCCTTATCTAGAAAAATCAGAATGGGGATGGACTATTGATCCAAAAGGTTTTAGGATTACAGCAAATCAGTTGTATGATCGCTATCAAAAGCCTTTATTCGTCGTTGAAAATGGTCTTGGGGCTGTTGATGAGGTTACTTCTGAAGGTGAAATTCATGATGATTATCGAATTGAATATTTAGAAAAACATGTTATAGAAATGGCTGAAGCAATCGAAGATGGAGTAGAAATTATAGGGTATACAAGCTGGGGACCGATTGATATTGTCAGCGCATCGACTGGCGAGATGAAAAAGCGTTATGGCTACATTTATGTTGATAAAGATAATGAAGGAAACGGATCGAAAAAGAGAATAAAAAAGAAAAGCTTTGATTGGTATAAAAAAGTGATTGAATCAAATGGAGAAAATCTTAACTAAAAGACTATGAAATTTAAAGTTATTTTCATACAAATAGATTAAAAAAAGCTGAGGAGTGAATTGTAATGGAAAAGCAAACAAAAAGATTTCCAGAAGGATTTTTATGGGGGGGAGCTACTGCTGCTAACCAAATGGAAGGCGGATTTTATGAAGGTGGAAAAGGATTAAATATTGCAGACGTTTTACCTGGTGGAAAAGGACGCCTTAAAATATTGCAAGATCCTGGTTTTAATTTTGAAATTGATAAAACAAAGTACGATTATCCGAACCATGATGGTATTGATTTCTATAACCGTTATAAAGAAGATATTGCCTTGTTCGCAGAGATGGGATTCAAATCTTTCCGTATGTCTATTGCATGGACAAGAATTTTCCCAAATGGTGATGAACTAGAGCCAAATGAAGAAGGTTTAGCTTTTTATGATCGTGTTTTTACAGAGCTAGAAAAGCATGGAATTGAGCCTGTTGTAACAATTTCTCATTACGAAATGCCAGTGAACCTTGTTAAAACATATGGTGGTTGGAGAAATCGTGAAGTGATTGGCTTCTTCGAACGATATGTAAATGCTATATTGAATCGTTATAAAAATAAAGTGAAATATTGGATGACATTCAATGAGATTAATAGCGGATTAATCATGCCAATTATGGGACTTGGATTCTCTATCAACAAAGAAGAAGATAAATATGGGCCAACATTCCAAGCGTTCCATCATCAATTCGTTGCGAGTGCACTGGCAGTGAAAGCTTGTCATGAGATCATTCCGGAATCACAAATAGGTTGTATGATTATATATGCTCCAGTTTATTCATATGATTGTGATCCACAAAATGAGTTATATGCACTTCAAGAAGAGCGTTTATTTAATTACTTCTGTGCGGATGTTCAAGTTCGTGGTAAATATCCAACGTTCATTCAATCCTATTTCAAAAAACATAATATTGAATTAGACATTCAAGAAGGTGACTTAGAATTAATTAAAGAGCATACAGTAGATTACATCGGTTTCAGTTATTACATGTCTCGTACGGAGAAGCAAGAGAAGACTGAGCAAGAAAAGGCGCAAGGAAATATTATGTCAGGTATAAAAAATCCATTCCTTAAAGCAAGTGATTGGGGATGGGAAATTGATCCGACTGGCTTAAGAATTTCATTAAATAAATTGTATGATCGATATGAAGTGCCACTTTTTGTTGTTGAGAATGGTTTAGGTGCTTATGATAAGGTAGAAGAAGACGGTACAATTAATGATGATTACCGAATTAACTATCTACGTGAGCATATGATAGCAATGAGTGATGCGATACAAGAAGATGGAGTAGAAATGATGGGATATACAAGCTGGGGATGTATTGATTTAGTGAGTGCTTCCACAGGAGAGATGTCTAAACGCTACGGTTACATTTATGTTGATAAGCATGATGACGGAACTGGAACGTTAGAGCGTAAAAAGAAAAACTCATTCTTCTGGTATAAAGATGTTATTAGTTCTAATGGAGAAATACTTTAATACTTTCATAAAAAAAGAAGAGCAGGAATGCTCTTCTTTTTTTATGAAAGTATACTAGACACCCCAACATATAAAATAAAGGCAGAACCGAGAAAATAAACAAATGCTTTTGTTTTTTACCGCTCTTTTATTTCATCAATTCCAAAAAGGATAAACATAATACTTAAAAGGATAAATACGAATGGTAAAAGCATAGAGAAGTTTGCAAAGAGGTTAAGTAGAGCGAGAATAAGAGCGATAGTAGCTATTATAATTCGAAAGTTTTTTAACATGAAATCCTCCTTAGTAGAAGTATTATTATCGAGAGACAAGAATAAGAATGACAATAATTAAAGTAAAGACGCCAGAAAAGAAAGAGAGTGTACTATTTACTTTATTCTGTTTCTGTTTCTCCTCTGCACTTATGATGAAAGTCATAATAGATAAGGCAATAAGCATATAGGGCATCGTAACAAGTGGGTTTCTAAACATTCCATATAGAGCGAGAGCGATGACGATGAGTGCGGATATAATACGAAATACTTTTAGCATAATATTCTCCACCTTTTTTGTTTAGATTATCCTCAAATTTATTACCTGTTCGACAAAGCCAAATTGGTGAAAGGTAATAGTCAGTAGGTGATTAAAAGTACATTTTACATGTAGAGAAAGTAGATCGATATTAAAACGAAGAACATAAGAATAGAAACGAAAAAATACGGAATACTCATTGATTTTCGTCCGGATTTCAGTTCATTAATTCCTAGAAGAATAAAGGAACAAATGAGAGTAAATTGTATGTACGGGAGAAGGGTGAAATTATCGGTAATAAGAGAATAAGTGCAAAGAGAGAGTATGATAAGCGTGAAAAACATGAGGAAAATCCGTAATCCAGTTAACATTGTATACCTCCTTTAAATAGACTATTTACCGGAATATTTCTGAGAAGCCAAGTAATAAAGCAGCAGCGCCAGCTATGAAAGCAAGTGTGCCACTAGATTGTTCTATGCTTTTTTATTTCTTCTAGACCTATAGTGAAAGCCATCAATCCTAAGGGAATAAACATGTAAGGTATAATGTCTCTGTTGCCGCTGATAAAACTATAGATTGCTATAGATAAAGCGATAAGTGAAAAAGTAATTCGAAATCCTTTTAACATAAAGGATCCTCCTTCTTTTTTATTTGCTCAATTGCGATGAGAAACATTAAAACCCCTAATAGAAATTGTGAAAGTGGTAGAAAGTTATTTTGAGCTGTATAGAGCCCAATTGCCGACATAATTATCACCGTGAGTGCGATTACGATACGAAGTATACTATGAGTTCTCCTTATTATCTTTCGAGTAAGGATTATCTTCTGGTTTATCAACGGAATGTTTATATGCGTAACCTTTATTGATCGTCATAACGGAGAGTACTAATACGATCAGTACGATTATAATGCCAATAATTAATATTTTGAGCATGAAATCCCTCCTTTTCTTTATTTTACATAATTTTGTAATTGATGAAAACAATAGAAATTAAAAGGATGAAAGAAGGGTGTTACATGGAGCATAAAAAAACATATTATATATCAGTTGGAAATGGTCAAATTTCACAAGTGAAGACGGCGGATACGTATAATTTTGAAATTTACGCAAATGACGAAGAGATTACGGAGTTAAGAGAGTATTTTGATCAAGCGTATGAAGAGGACTTAGGTTCGTATGTACGCTCCCACGTGCCATTCGTTGAGTATCATCACGATTCGAATAATGATCGATATGATGAACAACTACAAAAAGCATATAAAATGATTTATGATCTAGGGAATCATGAAACGAAAGAATTAGTCGCGCAAATGGGAATAATCAATGGATTGTAATTGGATAATATTATGCAGAAAAGCGAGAATATGCTACAATTTGTGGTAGGAAAAACTTGTAATCATCAATAGGGGRGTAATGGCATGTACAAATTTAAAGATTATTACCACAACACTGTACAATTATCGTTTGAACGTTACCCATTTTCTCCTGAGCCAAAGCATGTTTGGGTTGTATGCCGGTACGGGGATCAATGGTTATTAACGCATCATTTACGCCGTGGTCTTGAATTTCCAGGTGGTAAAGTAGAACTCGGGGAAACACCGGAAGAAGCGGCAGTTCGAGAAGTTCATGAGGAAACCGGCGGCATAGTTTCTGATTTAACTTACTTAGGGCAATACAAAGTATCCGGAAAAGACAAAATAATCATTAAAAACATTTATTTTGCAACAATTAGTGCGGTAGAGCAGCATACGCATTACGAAGAAACGAAAGGGTCTGTTTTATTAAAAGACATTCCTGATAATATTAAAACTGATAGAAAATTTAGCTTTATTATGCGCGATGATGTATTAGCGCGTACGATGAAACATATAGAAGAAATCGGCTGTTTTACGAAGTAAAATGGCCGGTTTCTTTTTTTGATTAAATACCCAAAAAAGGTGTGAATATATCTTTACTTTTAGGGAGGCATTTGGGAATGAAAGTATCCACTTACTATTGTCACTTTTTGTCGGTAAATCGATATATTTCAAAAATCGCCGATATATTTTGAGTTGCGGTCGATATATTTCAAAAATCGCTGATATATTTTGAGTTGCGGTCGATATATTCGAAAAATCGCTGATATAATTTATTTACTATTGTATTGTTTTTACCTTCAGCTCTAAAAACGAAAGAACCTCCAACAAATCATCCACCACACGTGAATGTTCAAAGTCACCCCAAAATAAATCTCTCTTCCAAACGCCAAGAATCCCTACTTGTTCAGAACCAAGCACATCGTTTTCTGGATGATCTCCAACGTAAAGACATTCTTCTGCTTTAACATTTAGTTTATGCAAGGCTCGTTTGAAAATCTCGGGGTGTGGTTTTTTAATTCCTTCTGCTTCTGAAACGAGAACTGTATTTGTATACGTATGTATGTTTAAGGCGCGAAGGTTGTTCATTTGAAAATCAGTAAAGCCGTTTGTAATAATACCGATTTTAATGTTTTGCTGCGTTAGTTGCTGAAGTAGTTCATGCATGCTTGGGAAGGGAATGCAGTGATGTTGAAAGTTTGTAATGTAGTCATGCAGCAGTTGTTCTGATGTTAAAGTGGTAATGCCGTATTCAGAAAGAAGAGAATCGTATACTTTATCTTTCCACGTATATCCATTATTATCGAGTTCAAGAAAACGAGAGCAATACTCGGCTTGTTCTATGTTTATAAAATGAAGAGAAAAGCGATTGTATTGGTCGTGAATAAATCGTACTAAAGATTGACGACGATCTAATAGTGTCCCGTCCAAATCAAATAACACCGCATGAATCATATGTAACCTCCTCAAAGTTTTTATAAATAATTATCGCATATTTGTGAAAAAATGATTATCATATTTTTGTAGACTGTAACGACGGAGGTTCATATGAAAGAACTGTATGGGAAATTAGTTTGTTTTATACTTTCAATTGGCTTAGTAGCTGGATGTGATATGGCGGAAAAAACTTTGCAAAGAGAGAAAAAAGATGTGTGCGAAACGACAGAAGAATGCACACAAATAGGTGATAAAACGCTTCAAAAAGTATATAAAAAGATAGATGGACTTTCAGAACTTGAAGTACTAGAGGATTATGATTTAGAAGGACATTCAAATAACGATATGAAAGAAGCGGAAATAAAAAAAGAGGATGATGAAAATTATTTCTTTTTAGCTTCTTATTATATTGATGGTGATGAAATTGTAGATCCTTATTTCGATAAACTAGATCGCAAACGATTGAATAAGGCTTTTGCGGAGGATAAGGACGCGAAAGAAGAAGTATTAAAGCAACGTCAAGATAGGGATTATCATGAATCGTTATGGGAGATGTACAGCACTCTTATTCCAGTTAAGTATCGCACTGACATAAAAGAGTTTGACATGATAACAGATGGATACGACGGAATTGTCGCCCACGTTATGCCGAGTATGGAGTATCCGAAAGAGTGGACCATTAGTTTAGATACGCTTGATTCAGCAGTAAATATCGATCAAGTGATGAAAACATTAATACATGAGACGGCTCACGTATTGACGCTGGGACATAAACAAATACCAGTAAATGAAAAGTACTTAAAGGCTTTTGAAGAAGATAAAGATATTTCATCATACCAAAATAAATGTAAATCTCTTTTCTTAAAAGAAGGATGTGCGAAGGAGAGCTCTTATATAAATCAATTTTATAATTTGTTCTGGAAACCAATTGACCAGGAGTGGACAGAAAAGAAAGTGGAAGAAAGCGAAGAAGCTCAAATTGAATTTTTTAAGGAAAAGCATGGTGAGTTTGTTTCACTGTATGGAACGACAAATGTAGCGGAAGATATCGCAGATACATTTACAGCGTTTATATTACAAGATTCAAAAAAGGTGAAAGAAGGAACAGAATTAAAATATAAAAAAATTGCCTTCTTCTATCAATTCCCCGAGCTTGTAAAAATGAGAGCGGAAGTGTTAGCTGGATTATATGATATTTCAAGGGATATAGAGCAGTCATAGTTTAGTGTTAATTATTTGTTGGTAAGTCAATAAAATTGGATTTATGTTCGATATATTTTTGGTCGATCAAATGAAAACGCGAGGACGTTCTGTTCTTTGCGTTTCTTCATGTTGATAAAATTGAAAATTCTGTCTTTTTTAAAAAAGAAGAAGGAACTGAATCATTAAAAGAGAATTAGTATAAAAACGTCACAAATTAGACACAATTATAATGCGCATAGTATAGGGGCTATAAGTTTACTCTCGAGGAGGTAATGAAACGTATGAAAACGATTCTTGCTGTTGCTGGTCTCATTTGGGTAATGTCTCACGGTTTTCCGATTTTTGAAGGGGAGCAAATTCGTAGTGCATTAAATAAAGAGTTTAATGATTATCATATTATTGATCGAAAAGATAATGTCGTTACGGTGCGTGTGAAAGATTGTTTCCATACAGTTACGGTTGCTAATGGGAATGTTACAGACGATTCGAAAATGTGTGATAAAAGGTAACAGAAAGAAGCTGACTCTAGCGTATCGCTCTAAGTCAGCTTTTTTTTCGTTTTCCAATAAGGAGTTTTTCAAATGCCTCGACAAATACATACATAAGAGTTGCGAGGACGCAAGTGAGCAATACACTGAGTAAGACGAGTGTGAAGTTAAAGACTTGGAATCCGTAGCTAATTAAATAGCCAAGTCCTTGTTTAGAAACGAGGAGTTCCCCGAAAATAACACCGACCCATGATAAGCCAACGTTCACTTTTAACGTTGAAATAATTGCAGGGAAAGATGAAGGGAGAATAACGTGCTTATAGCATTGCCATTTATTTGCGCCAAATGTGTCCATGACCTTAATATAGTTGGAATCGACTTCTTGAAATGCGCTGTAAATCACGAGAATAGTAATGATGATGGAGATGATTACCCCCATTGCGATAGAGGATGAAATATTTGGACCGAAAATAACAATGATGATTGGACCGAGTGCAACTTTTGGCATTGCATTTAGGACGACGAGATAAGGATCAAGTACGCGGGCCAAAAGTGGCATCCACCAAAGGAAAGTAGCAATAATAGCTCCGAGTACAGTTCCGAGAATGAAGCCTACTCCTGTTTCAAGTAATGTCGTCCATATGTGAATCCAAATTGAACCGTCAATCCATTTTGTTAAAAAGAGATCCCAAATACTTGAAGGAGAGCTAAAGAGTAAAGGGTCAATCCATTCTTTTTTACTAGCTATTTCCCATAGTGCAAAGAAAAGAACAAGAAGTACAAGTTGTAAAGAGCGAGCTAACCATGCATGTTGTCTTTCTTTTTTTCGAAACTGCTCATGCAGTTGTTTTATATTATCCAAGTCGTTCCAGCTCCTTCCATATTTCTTGGAAGAGGGATGGGAAGTCATGGTGGTGGCGTGCTTCTAATGGCGATAAGGAACGGATATTTTCTGGGACGATGAACGTTTTTGCAATTTTTCCAGGGTTCGCCTGCAGCAAATAAATACGATCACTCATCGCAATTGCTTCTTCAATATCATGTGTCACAAGTAGGGATGTTTTCTTATAGTTACGTAGTAATGTAAAGACGAGATCTTCTAGTTTTAATTTTGTTTGATAATCAAGAGCGGAAAATGGTTCATCTAGCAATAAAATTTTTGGATCGGTCGCTAATGTTCGAACGAGGGCAGCACGTTGGCGCATACCACCGGATAGTTCACGTGGGTATTGCTGTTCTATATCATATAGGCCGACTTGTTTTAAAAGCTTTAATGTATGTTCTTTCGTATTTTCATCATAAATCTTTCGAATATGAAGTCCGAGCATAATATTTTCTTCAATTGTTTTCCATGGAAACAAGTAATCTTGCTGGAGCATATAGCCCATAGAGGGGGTCTTAGTTGTAATCGGTTCACCATCTAAAAATACGATACCTTCAATTGGATCAAGTAGTCCCGCGATGATGGAGAGGAGCGTTGTTTTTCCGCAACCACTCGGACCAAGGATTGAAATGAATTCCCCTTCTTCTACGTGCAAACTCATATCTTCAAGAATAAGTTTCGCATTTTCTTTTGCAAAAAAGCAGTGAGAAACGTTACGTATTTGTAAAAAGCTCATACACTTCGCCTCTATTTCTTAATAACGCTTTCGGCAATTTTTGTATTGACGAGCGCTTCATGTGGAACTTCTTTTTGTAATTCACCAGCTTCTTTCATAATCGTTTGGAGCTGTTTCCATTCTGCATCATCTAATAATGGATTTGTTGCATATGAATGTTGTTTTTTGTAGCGCTCAATTACTTTTACTGAAATGTCTTTTGAAGTGTCTTTAAATAGTGGTGAAACGGCATCGGCAATCTCTTCTGGACTATGTGTATCAACCCATTGCTGCGCTTTATATAGTGCACGCGTGAATTTTTCTGCAGCAGCTTTATCTTTCTTTAAGAAACTTTCTTTTGCCATAAACGTTGTATAAGGAACAGTACCAGATTCAGCTCCGAAAGACGCGACGATATAACCTTTTCCTTCTTTTTCAAGTATACTTGCAGTCGGTTCAAAGAGCTGTACAAATTCTCCTGTACCAGATGCAAAGGCATTTGCAATATTAGCAAACTCGATATTTTGAATTAAGTTCGTATCTTTGTGAGGGTCAATGCCATTTTTCTTTAAAACGTATTCTCCAACCATTTGCGGCATGCCGCCTTTACGCTGTCCTAAAAATGTAACGCCTTTTACGTCGTTCCAATTAAAAGAATTTACTTTTTTACGTGAAACTAAAAATGTGCCATCTGTTTGTGTAAGCTGCGCAAAATTAATGACAGGATCTTTTGCTCCTTGTTGATGAACATAAATCGACGTTTCTGAACCAACGAGCGCAATATCAATTCCGCCAGATAAAAGGGCGGTCATCGTTTTATCTCCGCCAGCTGTTGTTTGTAAGTCAATATTTAAACCTTCATCTTTAAAAAATCCTTTTTCAATTCCAACATATAATGGTGCGTAGAAAAGAGAGTGGGTAACTTCGCCAACGCGAATTTTTTGCGCTTGTTCTTTCGTACTTTCCTTTGTACTACTACAAGCAGCGAATGTGAAAACAGCTAGTAACATGATGCAAAAAACGGTTATTAATTTTTTCACTATATGACACCTCCTAGAAGTCAATCTACAAGCATAATATGTAGGTAAGTGCCCATATGTGAGGATATATAGCAGGAATTTTTTGGGTAGTAAAGAAGTACAAATATAAGGGGTGATAAAATGGATTACGAATACGATGATAGCGTACATTTACATCTTGATTATTTCGGAACTGAATGTGATATGGAATCGATTGCCTATAAGAGGAAGCATGAAGACGTGTGGGATGTGTATTTTAATTTCGGAGTATACGGTATTCAAAAAGATGATGTAGGGGCAGGAATGTTTATGGACGAATATGCCGGTTATTACGTTTTTTCTGTACATGCTCGTGATTTGAGCTGGGAATTTGGAAGTGCTCAGTTTGAGGAATGGGTCTTGAAGAACCATATAGTAGAAAGAACGCTTCAAAAATAGGGAGGAATTTCGTGATTTGATTTCTCATATTATTGTTTATTTGCCTAAATGGAATTTACATCATGCAAGTGCTCACTTACCGATTTGCAAAGAAAAATATTCATAAATACAAAAGATTGAAATTGGTTCATATGTGGTTAGATATGACTATGAAAAAGGATCCGAGATTAGATTTTTTGATTTTATCTTTATAGTAATCGTAAGTATCATATGGAAAATATGGATGCTTCCTCTTATATAGTAAACATGCTAATCATTTCATCATTTTTCCCGTTCATAATAAATAACGAAAAGAACCTGTGAGGGTTAATCAAGACCTAAATTGTAAAAAGTCATAAAAAATAAAGTGCGATACATATTRGWCATGWCYAATATGTATCGCACTTTTACTTCATGTTCAACAATCGCCCCGATTGTTGAACAAGTAAGGGTATCGCCAGCATTTCGGAAAAAAACGCGCTAAGCAAAAAATACAATAAGCCGCCCATATGGACAGCTCATTTACATAATTATCGTTATCAGAAGTAAAATTTAACTCGAAAATATCTAATTTTATCAGTTGTTGAATGTCTGAAAAAAATCAAACCAATGATATTGTTGAGATCTTTTGGTAACTTCTTGCTGTGATGACTATCATAGTGACTTTTTCTCCAGCAAGCACTATTAGTGGCTAATTACCATAAGGACTTATTTTTGAAATTTGCTATTTTTTAGAAAGTATGTTAATTTAAGAAAGACCTATTTTTGTTCGGTTTGAGATTAAGAATAAATTTTGTTTTTCGTCTAAGGTATTTGAGCAAGGGTAGTAACATATGTGTGGGTATCCATACTAGGAGGCAACAATTATGGAACAAGGTAAAGTAAAATGGTTTAATGCAGACAAAGGTTTTGGATTCATCGAGCGTGAAGATGGAGAAGACGTATTCGTACATTTCTCAGCTATCCAAATCGACGGTTTCAAATCTTTAGACGAAGGACAAAGTGTAACGTTTGAAGTAGAAAAAGGACAACGTGGCCTACAAGCTACTAATGTTCAAAAAGCTTAATATTAGCTGATGAAAGACCCTCTTGTAGGGTCTTTTTTTTGATTTTGTTACAATATTCCAAATGCAACTTTTTTAAGGGGATTTGGGGTGCTTAACTTTTAATGAAAAAGAAGATGTTAGAAATCATAATTTTAGCATTATGGGCTTTTTCTTTTAGTTATCTTGCAATTATATTAGGAATACCAAAAAACGGATTATATATAGTCGTAGGATTTCCAATCTTATTTGTTGGTGGACTTTTGATTGTGCATCTATTTCAAAATAAGAATGAAAATGGAAAATAACTTTGTTTGATTGTATATATCATACACGTCTAGTTAACATAATGACCTATTATCGGTAGCAAGAAAAAGGCGGATTCCTACTCTTACAAGGAGTCCGCCTTTTTCTTTTTATATGACGCTATACATCTTTTTATACATTTCTATTCTAGCGCGCCTTTTGGCTTCCCCATGGTTCCCTATGTCTTCCGATTTTTTGTATAAAATCTTGCATGCTCTTAGCGTGGTTTTTTTCCGAAATGCTGGCGGTACCCCATCGCTATCAAGCTAAGCTTATGCAAAGTCAATTTTAGGCGAGATTGTTTCTTTTTTCTAAAGGGCAAGTGTAGGTRATTKAAAGATTTGCATACGAAATAAACCCTAAYGGGTTTCACTTTTTTGAATTAAGCGGCTTGATTATCAGACAKGGTACAATTGTAAACGACACCTAATATATCAAAGACCGTTTTTTTCTCATATCGATGAGATTTCCGYCCGTTTTGCTGTAGRAGATTGAACAGRCGAAGTAACACCTTTGATAGCTCTTGGGTGTYTTTYTGWATAGTTTGGAATAGAAGAAGAAAATAGTCTTTAATCATATATATWGCTTTATACTCACTAAGCTCTCGTTTTTTCTTCATGAGGAGCAATTGGCGCATTTGAAACATGATAGAAGAACAGAGTAGAATGGCAATCAATTGACCATATAAATGGCACTCCAATCGTTCTGGTTTTATCTTTTTACAATGATGGATTTGAAAGAATGACTTCCACGTTTTAAATAAAATTTCGATTTGCCAACGCAAAGAATACCAGTCATGTACCTGTCCCATCGGGAAGTTGAAAGGCAGTTGAATCTAGGATACGAATACGCTTGAAAATAGAAGCGTATGGAGAAGTGAGCATCTTAGTTGAAGATAACTTTTGATTGAGAAGTTCGGCTAACACTTGTTGTAGAAATTGCACGGCTGTGGCATTAAATCGTTGATTCAGTCCTTCAGGACTGATGAGCACTTCTGTTGATGCTTCTAAACAGCTACATAAATGAGTTAAAGAGGTTTTAGCGACATTTTGACTGATCCATACACATAAAGCGACTAAATCTTTTGCTTGGTACTTACTGGTTCTTTGTACAAAACCAACATTTCTAGCAAGATCTCGTAAGAAATTTGGAGATAAAAAGTTTTGAATCTCTTGAGCAAATAGTTGTAATTCATCCGATACAGAAATAGACATACAAAAAACGCCATCCTTTCCTATGATTCTACAGAAAGGATAACGCCTTTTTTGCTTTAGAGGTAGTGCAAAAACTTAGCTTTATAGCGATGGAACAGAATCCCTATAAAGATTTTTAATGTAATAAAATACGTTTATGTTACTATTGGATATTTCATCTCCTATTCCTTTGCTAAATGCCATTTAATGATATGTCCAGCGTGTGTAAGACCTCCTCCAAACCCATAGAGTAAGAGAGTGTCCCCTTTTTTCACCTTTCCTTCATTCATACCTATGTCTAATGCTAATGGAATGGAGACAGAAGAAGTATTTCCCATGTATGTTACACTTGTTAACGTTTTATCCAGTGGGAAACCTGATTTTTCACATATAGATTCAATCATTCGTAAATTAGCACTATGTGGAACAAACCAGTTCACCTCTTCCAGTTGTAACTCTGCTTGACATAACAATTCTTTAATACCAATTGGTAGTGTCCGTGCTGCCCACTTATATACTTCTCTTCCATTTTGAACTATCTTCCCATGTGTTCTTAAAGGATTTCCAAACATGGTAGTAGATAAATTTTTACGATATACATGCATGCCTCCTTCCCCATTTGTCCCAATATGGGTAGCTATAAAGCTAGACTCTTCTTCATCTTTCTCTACTAAAACAGCTGCGGCTCCATCTCCAAATAAGATACATGTAGTTCGATCTGTATAGTCTGTAATCTTAGATAAGGTTTCTGTCGTTACAATTAAAATCTTGCGATGAAGGCCAGATGTAATTAAACCATTCGCCAGATGTAATCCATATGTAAAACCAGCACAAGTCGCATTGAAATCAACAGCACCTGTATGTTGAATATTAAAATACTCTTGTATTTGGCAGGCTACACTTGGAAAAGTGTAGTCAGGCGTAGTTGTTGAAACGAGAATACAATCCACGTCGACAAGACTTTTATGATAACGTTCCACTAAGTTTTCAATAGCTTTAAAAGCTAATGTAGAGGCATATTCGTTATCACCAGTAATTCTTCTTTCCTTCATCCCAGTTCTTTGTACAATCCATGCATCATTTGTATCTACTAATTTTTCTAAATCATCATTGGTCAGCTTTTTTTCAGGTACATAGGTACCAATAGCTGTAATTCTTGCTTTTGATTGCATACATTTATCCCCCTTTACTATTTTCATGCTTAGTTATATAATCAAATAATAGTACTAGGTACTAATTATTGTCAATATTCGAACATTTTATTTCTGGAAATTAAACTAACTAAAATATCTAGCTATGGTATAAAGGAGAGACATTCATGTTCAATATTCAACAAATTGAAGAAATTATTCCCCATCGTTATCCCCTTTTATTAATTGATCGGATCATTGAAGTAGAAGAAGGAAAGCGTGCAGTTTAGATCCAAAATGTTGTAACTAATGAAGGATTTTTTACCAGTCATTTTTTCTGACTATTCAGTCATAACCAGCGTCCTTATTGTAGATGCCCTTTTAACATGAATAAATAAGTAGAAGTTTATTGAAAAATTTTCTGGAGAAGAACAATGCTAAAACCCTGTATTGATGTAGAAAAAAAGAAATTCAGAATAATGTAAAGGGAGAAGAGTGATGATTGATATTTTAAAGATTTTTGCGGCCTTAGTTTTGGGATACCTTTTAGGAAGCCTTAATACAGCGGTGATTGTAGGGAAAATATACGGCAAGGACATAAGAAGCCATGGAAGCAAAAGCGCCGGGCTTACCAATACTCTGAGGGTACTTGGGAAATCTGCTGCGGTGTTTGTTCTTGCGGGAGATATATTAAAAGGGGTAATTGCCTGTTATATAGGCTTGTTCCTTAGCGTTTACTTTTATTCGGGAGAGGCTAAAGATTGCGTAAGCCTTTTAGCGGCGGGCGCAGGGGCGGTTATAGGGCATAACTGGCCGGTATATTTTGGGTTTAAAGGTGGCAAGGGAGCACTTACAGCAGTGGCTGTACTGTTTATGGTTGACTGGGTTATGGCCCTTTTATGCCTTGGCTTTTTTGTGATAATAGTAGCTTTAACCCGTTATGTCTCTTTAGGTACAATATGTGCTACATTGCTTGTTGCGGTCATTTCATTTATTCCTGTTTTTGGGAATACCTTATATTTTTATATATTTGCATTCCTAATGGCGTTTATGGTTATTTTCAGGCATATGGAAAATATACAAAGGCTGCTTTTAGGAACAGAAAATAAACTTGTTTTTCCACAGCGTTGAGCATGTCTTCAAAATAGAAAAAATTGGGATTAGTTAACCGTTTAAGGAGGACGGCAACGATTCTTTACTTTTGGAGCCACTCAAGAAAAATGTACTTTATAATCCTATTTTTGGTATATCTCCTACCTTAGTAGCAATAAAGGGTTAATATAAGTCATCACATCATGCGTAAATATTAACGTACACATTGAATAGAAGAAATCAAAAAATACGTTATCCTTTCCTATGATTCTACAGAAAGAATAGCGTATTTTTTATTTTAGGGGGGTATTTTGTTTTGTTAGCTTGATAGCGATGGGGTAGAGTCAGGAAAATGCGCATTTACAACGATAAGCATTTTGATACAAGTCTTATGAGACATTATGAAGTCTAATTTAAAGGTGATTTGATTATGTACCAATAGGCTTTACTCTATTGAGATTGTGAAGTTTCCTACTTAAACTAACGGGGCAGGTTAGTTTGATAAGGTGATATTTGGATTAAGATAGATATAAGTAGAAAAATTAATAACAAGGGGTGATTTTTTGGAGGGAAATATTGGGAATGTAGATTTTTTAAAACAAGTAGTAAAAAGACTTTGCAACTAATAAAATAATAAGGTTTACTTCAGTAAAATAAGGTATAGTATATTTGTTGAATAGATTCTCTTTAAAGACAAGAAAAGTAGGTGAACAAAGTGGGAAAATATCAATTGGATTACAAAGGTCAGGCAGCTGTGGCAAAGTTTCATGAAAAACAGACGCCTGCCAAATTTGATAAAAAGCAGCAACTTGAAAAATTGCGTGCGGAGTATTTGAAAAAGAAGCAAAAACAAACAGATAAATAATATGTTACGTTTTTCTCGATTTTCTGTATATGGTGCAAACACAAGAAAATAGGTAAGTTATTCATCGTTCAAATATATACAGGCTATTTTTTCAAACCTCTTACTTATGCAACTAACGCATGCGTTAGTTCATTAAGAATAACTAAAGAAGTCGATTCCTTGAGATGGAAATCGGCTTTTTTAATAAGTGACATTTCCTTAGCGTCAGGAAAATGCGGATTTACAACGTTAAGGAGTTTACAATATTAAAAAGTCCAATTTCTCGGTATTAAGAAATTGGACTTTTTTCGTTACTTCGGAAAGGCGCCCTTTTATTGAATAAGAATTTTCTTTAAATCGCAGCGTGAATGCTGTGTTATATGACGTACCCGATTTCTTCGAGTTACTTTACACTGCTTTTCTGTTTCAATTTTCACTTCAGTAATGTATATTTCATTAAAAGCTTTTTATAAAACATCACTTACTTATTTATTACCGAGTTGTTCCGCCAAACCGATTAGAAGTCCTTCGGTTCCACGAATGTAGCAGAGACGATACGAGTCCTCGTACTGAACAACTTCGCCAACGAGCTGAGCACCATACTTAGTAATAAGTCTGGATACCATTTCGTCAATGTCTTCAACGGTGAACATGACGCGTAGATAACCGAGGGCGTTTACAGGAGCAGTCCGGTGATCTGCTATAGTAGGTGGGGTGAGAAATCGCGAAAGTTCAATTCGGCTGTGGCCATCTGGGGTAACCATCACAGCAATCTCTACGCACTGAGAACCGAGTCCCGTTACATGGCCAGCCCATTCACCTTCGACAGTGGCTCGCCCTTCGAGGTTCAAGCCAATCTCCTCGAAGAAAGAGATTGCGTCATCAAGGGATTCTACAACAATGCCGACGTTGTCCATTCTTAGTAATTTGTTTTTTGCCATAGTTTTATCTCCTTATGTGTAAAAATTTATTATCTGATCATCTTCATAATTATTCTGTTACAAATTCCTTCCAAACAAAAAACACTTTGTCGCAATTCATGATAACAAAGAAAAGTCACAGTATAGGAAAATGTGAAATTGGGTTTTCGGGTATGTCATATAGCATCTTGTTAACGAACAACACTTCGTAAACCCTCTACTATTGGAATATTCGCGAACCTTATTTCGTGAATGCCATCATGTTCAAATAGTTTCAAAAATTCGATACCGTAGTTGCTATACGATAAAACAACTTCGACTTCCCCACAAAATATTCCTGCCCTGTACTCCATTAAATGGTCCTTTAAGGAATAAGGAATGATTATTTGTTCCCTTCCGATTTCGTTCAATTGCTGAAATTGCCTTGAAGGATTTTTAGAAGAGAATAAATTCCCGTTTGAGCTGGTTTTTACTAATAAGAAAAGGGATACGAACTTTTTTAACGTGTTAATTACTAATAGTGATGATATAACTACACTTATGAAGTATTTCTTCCAATCAGCACAAGATTCCCTCTATACGGTATTAAGTTATTCAGCGGGCTGTAAGATTATCAGCAATAATACTGGGGAGATTGGATTAAAGGCTGATAGTTTCTATCCAAGCTTTTCATTTATGTATGATGCGCAAGAATTATTTGTTATTGGTGGGGAAGAAAAGTGGTCAGATATCCATTATATAAAAAGATTTTTCCATCTTGAGCAGATTACAGATGAGCTAACTATTGATTTAAGAAAATGAATTTAATGATGATGTGTGTTTTAATTATATAAGTCTTGGATCTAAGGAATTAAAGTTAGTTGAGCAACTTTGTGTAGCGGAAGGATTATGTGTATGTCACACCACACTAAAGACCGAAAGTGATAAAGTGTTGTGTAAATAACTAATTTGGATGACTTGAATGTATAAACCTAAAAACTTTCCTTTATGGAGAGCTTTTT
>NZ_JBFUIN010000001.1:0-88995 GCF_056401855.1 Bacillus sp. P4_D3 | reverse complement strand
CATAAGAGCAAGCTCTTAATCCATTCGCTCGACTTGCATGTATTAGGCACGCCGCCAGCGTTCATCCTGAGCCAGGATCAAACTCTCCAATAAAGTTAGTTTGTCTAGCATCTAAAAATAAAAATTGACGTTCACGTTGTTTGTTTCGTTCAGTTTTCAAAGAACTACTTCGCCGCTCAATTGCGACTTCCTTATGTTAACATCTTCGTTTTTCGATGTCAACTAAGTTTTTTAAATTTCTTTTTTGTCGTTTTCTGCGTTTCCGCATCAGCGACGTTTATTAATATATCATGCAGTATATATAGGGTCAATACTTTTTCTAAAAAAAATTTCACATCCCGTTAAAAAGCTAAATTAACTATAGAAAAAATTACTACTCCTCTTTTATAGACATGCTTCTTCCACCTAATCTCTTTCTGTATTGCATCTTAAAAGAAAGCACTACTGTTCTTTAATAAGTGATAAATTTAATCATCGCCTTCACTTTCATAAAATATTCTAAATTGTGTGTTATATTAT
This sequence comes from Bacillus sp. P4_D3, assembly GCF_056401855.1. Lineage (NCBI taxonomy): Bacteria > Bacillati > Bacillota > Bacilli > Caryophanales > Bacillaceae > Bacillus > Bacillus sp. P4_D3. Next base: position 88,476 of record NZ_JBFUIN010000001.1, on the reverse strand, counting down.
CCCTATAGGAGTGTGGTGGGAATGGGTATTAAATATTCGAACAAAATTAATAAAATCCGAACCTTTGCATTGAGTTTAGTATTTATCGGCCTCTTCATTGCATACTTAGGTGTCTTTTTTCGCGAAAACATCATTATTATGACAACCTTTATGATGGTTGGTTTTTTAGCTGTCATCGCTAGCACTGTTGTTTACTTTTGGATTGGTATGTTATCTACAAAGACGATACAAATTATTTGTCCAAGCTGCGATAAACCAACAAAAATGCTCGGTCGTGTCGACGCATGTATGCATTGCAACCAACCTTTAACACTCGATCCGAGTTTAGAAGGAAAAGAATTTAATGAGAAGTACAATAAAAAAAGCTATAAAGGATAACACGTACTTTCACTTTAGTATTTTTTCATCCCCATATAATAAAGAAAGAGGGTGACGAAATCGTCACCCTCTTTCTTTATTATATATTACGCCTTATGACACTCTGGACAAACGCCATAAATTTCTAAGCGATGACTATTAATAACGAAGCCTGTCGTTTTCGCAGCTTCCTCTTCAAGCTGTTCCAAACCTCCATAAGGAAAATCAACAATCTTACCACATTTTTCGCAAATCACATGATAATGTTGACTTGTAACATAATCAAATCTACTTGAAGCATCCCCATAAGTTAATTCCTTTACAAGTCCAACTTCTTTAAACACACGTAAGTTATTATAGACAGTTGCAACACTCATATTTGGAAACTTACCTTCTAATGCTTTATAAATGTCATCCGCTGTTGGGTGTGTCATAGATTCCACAAGGTACTCTAAAATAGCATGACGCTGTGGAGTAATGCGTACACCCGTATTTTTCAGCATTTCTAGCGCTTCTTTTAATTCTTCTTTGACCACCGTCATGCACCCCGATTCTATACGGATTATTATTTTATAATTCTTATAAAGAGTGTACTCTTTTTCTTATAAATCGTCAATATTTCTACTATAAGTATGTGGTTTATTTTTGTATATATCCTTATTCTTATATACCTTCCCCCATTTCCTATACATTTACATAGAAAAAAGTGCGACATAATCGCACTTGGAATACTATCATCTGAGGAGGTATGCCCTACACTTTCACTTTATGTATCGCAAGAAAATATGTATAGACGCATGCCTTACATATATATTTTTTCTCCACATTAATATAGATTATTTTATCCCGCTATTTGCGGGCAGTAAGACTCCCACTTCAAAATTCCGCAAATGCGAAGGAGTTAGGCGGGAGATCAACTGCCCGTAAAAGCCCAATTGGTGCGGGCTAATAATCAGTGTAGATAGACACCCCCCACTGATTAAAGTTTCACTTTATATAAGAAAGAACGTCTTCAATATGTCCTTTCACTTTCACTTTACGCCATTCTTTTACAAGTTCACCATCTTTATTGATAAGGAATGTAGAACGCTCGATTCCCATGTACTCTTTTCCAAAGTTCTTTTTCAACTTCCAAACATCGTACAATTCTGCTACTTTATGATCTTCATCTACTAAAAGTACAAATGGAAGCTCATGCTTCTCTATGAATTTCATATGTCTGTTCACCGAATCAGGACTGACACCAAGGATGACCGTGTCCTTCTCTTGGAATAATCCATATGCATCACGAAAATCACATGCTTCAGTTGTACACCCTGGAGTCATATCTTTCGGGTAAAAATATAAAACTACATTTTTACCTCGGAAGTCAGCTAAGCGAATTTGTTCTCCGGTACTTCCCTCTAATGTAAATTCCGGTGCTATTTCTCCTACTGTGATCATTGTTATCACTCCTTTTCTTTTCTATTACTATAACAAATGCTACCTTATTTTTCATTGTCCATTACAGTCCTTACCACAAATGCAAACGGTAATGTATATCCAATTAGCGCTTCTCCAATTGCAATCCATCTTCCGATTCCAATCGGAGCTATATCACCATATCCAACGGACAATAAAGTAACCGCGCTAAAATATAAACATATTTCAACGAGCTGAAAGGAATGAGCACTTAACCTATCCCCATCTTCTTTCAAAACTGCAAAACCCATTTCCTCTAGCACAACATAACTTAATCCAAACGCAATCAGTACCGTTGTATAAATTAAAAACAACGTAGCTAAATTGTACAGCGAAAAGAAACGATTGGAATTTGAATATGAACTCCATAATAATTGGACACTTCTCAAAATAGCGATTGCTGCAATTAATAGAATAAATCCCCATAACATGTCCTCCACCTCATTTTATATGTATGAGGACTATAGCTGATTTATCCCTTAGAAACGAACAAGCTTCTATAATTAATTCCCTGCACCACGATATCGTTTAACCCCTTGATTCCAGAGGTTGATTGCAATAGTAAAACAGATAACACCAACAATTGGCGTTGCGAAAGCATAGCTATTCCACTCTGTTTTTCTTAAAAAGTATGCTGCTGGATATACCCCAACAAATGCAAACGGTAAAACAAACGTTAAAACAAAGCGAATAACACGGTTATAAATATCAACAGGATAGCGTCCATAATTCCCTATGTTATACATAAGCGGCATAATGGAACTTTTCGCATCCGACCAAAAGCCAAGACTTGCAAGCGTAACAAATATCCCACCGTACACAAGTGCCCCTCCCCCTGCCATAAGTAGGAATAAGAAGAAATCATACCAGTAAAAAGATAATTGCAGCTCCATTGCTGCATAACCCATCACAATAATCCCCGTAATAGCTCCAATTAAAGATTCAAGTTCCATTCTTTCTAATATAATTTGAAATAAACTATGAATCGGTCTCGTTAATATACGGTCCATTTCTCCTTTAATAATGTAACGATCATTAAAGTCCCATATATTAAAGAAAGCTGAAAAAATGGCAAACGGTACTAAAAAGAACCCATAGATAAAGATTACTTCTTCTCGGCTCCACCCTTTTAGTGCTTGAGTATGCCCAAACACAACGAGAATGAAGATTAAATTAACAGCTTGTAGTGATAAATCTGAAAGTAATCCGACGATAAAATCGCCACGATACTCCAATTTTGTTTTTATATATTGACTTGCATATTGCAAAAATAATTTTATATATATCATCTCGTCATCCCCCTTGTACGATTAGACGTTTTCTCGCCGTTTTCCACATCAGTACAATTGGAATAATAAGTATAATTGCCCAAATCATTTGAAATAATAAAGCTTCATATAACTTACTTCCTTGTATACCTTCAGAGAAAATCATACTCGGAATATAACTAATTGCTTGAAACGGTAAAAACACCATTGCTTTTTGGGCCCATAACGGATAAAAACTAATCGGTAATAATAAACCAGAAAATAAATCGATAACAACACGTTTCGCATACATAATTCCACTATTATTAAATAAGAAGAATGTAAGCATTCCTGTCATTAAATTTATTTGTGTATTAATGATAAAACTAAATATTAAAGATAAGAAGAAATATAACCACGTTTGAAAATTCGTTGTAATTTGTAATGAAAATAATAACGTAACAATAACCATACCCGGAATTGAAAAGAAAGCAAAACGGAATATCCCTTCTCCAAGCCCTTGCATAACTTTCATACCTAAATAGTTATATGGACGAATTAGTTCTACCGCTACACGTCCTTCTTGAATTTCCATCGCAATTTCTCTATCTATATTATTGAAATAAAAAGCGCGTGCCATCCATGCGATCGCAATATACGTAGTCATTTGCGAAATAGATAAACTTTCAATATTCTCTTTCCCGCTATAAATTGCTTGCCATAAAAAATAATACGCACCAATGTTAATCGTATAAATTAAAATCCCGCTGTAATAATTTGTACGATAAGCAAGCATCATTAAAAAACGAATCCGAATCATTTCAATATACTTACCCATGCATAATACCTTCTTCATAAATGTTACGAATAATTTCCTCTGTAGACACTTCGTTAATTTTCAAATCTTTAATTTGAAAGGCTTGTACTACTTTAGAAATCAACATAGAAATGATAACTTCTTCATTCGGTATTTTTGCAACCCATGCGTTTTCTTCTTTCGCTTTTGACCAAACAACATGACTATCTGGCATAACCATTGATAACTCCTGGTATGAAACTGGGGCAACAAACTGAAAATGTATTTCCTTCTCTACTCCCCACTGCGTACGAAGATTATCTAAAGATCCGTCATACATAATATTTCCTTCATCAAGCATGATGACGCGTTCACATAAAGCTTCAATATCAGTAATATCATGTGTCGTTAATAAAATTGTTGTTTTATAACGTTCATTCATCTCTTTTAAGAATTCTCGTATTTTCAATTTCACAAGAACATCTAGTCCAATTGTTGGTTCATCTAAAAATAATAACGGCGGATTATGAATTAACGCCGCTGCTAATTCACAACGCATTCTTTGACCAAGAGATAATTTCCGTACCGGTTTATCTAATAAAGGACCGATATCTAACGTTTCAATAACATGTTCCATATGTTCCTTATACTGAGCGTCTGATACACCGTACACTTTCTTCAATAAACGAAATGATTCTTGCACTGCGATATCCCACCAAAGCTGCGAACGCTGCCCAAACACAACACCGATTGTTCTTACAAATTCTTCTCTCTGTTTGTGTGGATTCATTCCGTTCACTGTAATTTGTCCTGATGTCGGAGTCAAAATCCCTGTAAGCATTTTAATCGTCGTTGATTTACCAGCACCATTCTCACCAATATAACCAACCATTTCACCTTGCTTTATAGTAAAAGAAACATCATTTACTGCTGGCACTATTTTATAATTACGATTTAATAAATCGCGAAATGCACCCTTTAAGCCCGGACGACTTGAATAAGCTGTAAACTCTTTACGTAACCCTTGTACCTCAATTACCGATTTCATAATCGGACCCCCTTCCTAAATGTCACAACGAATAGTTTACCCAACTGCTCCTTCTATCACAAACAATACGTCTTTTCAAAAAACATGTTAGAATAATACATAGATTTTTGTAAGGAGATGAATTGTAGTGAATTTCACGAAATCAGAAGCATTACATAAAGAAGCGTTAGAACATATCGTTGGTGGTGTTAATAGTCCTTCTCGCTCTTTTAAAGCAGTTGGAGGCGGTTCCCCTGTTGCAATGGAACGCGGGAAAGGTGCTTATTTCTGGGATGTAGATGGAAATAAATATATCGACTATTTAGCAGCGTATGGCCCAATTATTACTGGACATGCTCACCCGCACGTAACAGAAGCAATTAAAACAGCAGCTGAAAACGGCGTACTATACGGTACTCCAACAGCATTAGAAGTAAAATTCGCAAAAATGTTAAAAGAAGCAATGCCCGCTTTAGATAAAGTCCGCTTCGTAAACTCTGGTACAGAATCCGTTATGACAACCATTCGTGTTGCTCGTGCTTACACTGGCCGCACAAAAATTATGAAATTCGCTGGTTGTTACCACGGTCATTCCGATTTAGTACTTGTAGCAGCTGGCTCTGGTCCTTCTACCCTTGGAATTCCTGATTCAGCTGGCGTGCCACAAAGTATCGCCCAAGAAGTTATTACTGTTCCATTTAATAATGTAGAAACTTTAAAAGAAGCGTTAGATAAATGGGGACATGAAGTAGCAGCTATCCTTGTAGAGCCAATCGTTGGAAACTTCGGTATTGTAGAGCCAAAACCTGGCTTCCTTGAAAAAGTTAATGAACTTGTTCACGAAGCTGGTGCACTAGTAATTTATGATGAAGTTATTACTGCTTTCCGCTTTATGTATGGCGGCGCTCAAGACTTACTTGGCGTAACCCCAGATCTAACAGCACTTGGTAAAGTTATCGGCGGTGGCCTTCCAATTGGTGCTTACGGTGGTAAGAAAGAAATTATGGAACAAGTTGCACCGCTCGGCCCTGCATACCAAGCTGGTACAATGGCCGGGAACCCTGCTTCTATGGCATCAGGTATTGCCTGCCTAGAAGTACTTCAACAAGAAGGCGTATACGAGAAATTAGATGCACTTGGCGCAATGCTTGAAAAAGGAATTTTAGAACAAGCTACAAAACATAACATCGATATTACAGTAAACCGTCTAAAGGGTGCATTAACTGTATACTTCACGACAAATACAATTGAAGATTACGATGCAGCCAAAAATACAGATGGTGAAATGTTCGGTAGATTCTTCAAGCTGATGCTTCAAGAAGGTATTAATTTAGCACCTTCTAAATATGAAGCATGGTTCTTAACGACAGAACATACAAAAGAAGATATTGAATATACAATTGAAGCTGTTGGCAGAGCATTTTCTACCCTAGCGAACAATAAATAATCTCTTCATTCAAAAGGAAAAAAGAAAGCCCATCTTTCTTTTTTCCTTTTTTCTATTTCATAAATCCCTCATTAATAGTATAATTATTCATAATTATCTGTTTTATATTCTTTTATATCCTTACTATCCCTGTATACAAGGCAGTTCATGCCTTGAATAGTAAGATTATTCAAAAATCATTTTCCAGAGGGGGGATTGACGGATGCTCAATAAAAAAAATAAATGGACACCGTCTTTATTTCGGAATTATAAAAATGCAGAACATGATGCGTGTGGAATCGTTTCCGTTATGGAAAAACGAAGAATTCCTACAAAAGAAAACATCGATTTTTGTATACAATCACTAGTCAAAATGAATCATAGAGCTGGTTTCATTAATGGCGAAGGAGATGGCATCGGAATTCATATCGACATGCCAAAAGCACTTTGGAATGAAAAACTAAAAAGTAGCGGATATAATCCAACGATTGTGGATCATCCCCACTTTATCGTTGGACATTTTTTTCTAAACAAACAAGAAAACATTGCTGATTTAAAAGATTACATTCGTACGCAACTAAACAATGAAAACTTTACAATTGTTCTCGAAAATGATGATGTAATAAACTCAGATGCACTCGGTCCTCTTGGTAAACAAGAAGAACCTTTATTTTGGCAAATTGCCCTTATCGCCCAAAGTGAAGTTAAAAATATTGAACAAACATTATTTTCTGTAACAATAAAAATCGAAGAAAATGAAGCAATTCATGTTGCCTCATTAAGTCATGAACATGTTGTATATAAAGTTCTGGGCGCTGGTGATACACTCGTTGCTTATTACAATGATTTACAACACCCACTTATCGCTTCAACTATGACACTAGGACATAATCGCTATTCTACTAATACGTTATCTAATTTTTTTCGTGTACAACCATTTAGTATTCTCGGGCATAATGGTGAAATTAACACGATTGCAAAATTACGTGATCAAGCTGACATGATTAATGTACCACTTACTGCCGGGGGCAGTGATTCCCAAGATTTAAACCGCACCTTAGAAACCCTTCTCGTTCAGTATAACTACAGTTTATTTGAAGCAATGGATATATTATTTCCACCAATTATTAATGAAATAAAACTTTACGAAACAAACTTACAAAACTTATACACTTATATACGTGAGGCTTGGGGGCATTTCGCACAAGGTCCAGCTGGCATCATTTCACGTTATAAAGATGAAGCTGTTTTCAGTGTCGATTCCCTTGGATTACGCCCAGTTTGGAAAGTAGAGACAGAGAGCTCCTATATTTTCTCTTCTGAACCTGGAGTTGTATCACCAGCCGAATATGTAGCAGAGCCGAAACCACTCGCTCCTGGAGAAAAAGTTGGATTAAAATGGAATGAACAAGATGAGCTCGTTCTCTATGAATACGACAATTATCAAATTGAAGTATTCAACCGTTTTAATAAACGAATCGATGTTACCAACTATCATGTAAACTTATCTATCCCTGAAACGAAAGAAACTGAGGGATTATGTGATTTGGTTCAAGTTGAAACGAATCAATACGTCGCTTTCGGCTGGGATCGAGAACATATTCAGCTCCTTGAACAGATGGCGACAAAAGGCGTCGAACCAATTCGTTCACTTGGGCATGACTCACCACTTGCCGCACTTGATACAGATAGACGAAATATTGCTGATTTCATTAAGGAAAGTGTAGCCGTTGTTACAAATCCAGCAATCGATCGTGATCGAGAAGTCGAGCACTTCTCCACACGTACTGTACTCGGAGAGCGTCCGGGTTTATTAGATAACTCTAAACAACCATTTGTAATCGAGATGCTCTCACCAATTATTTTAGAAGGAAGTTTAGCTCAATCTATCGCGGCAGACTTACACACGATTACGTACGAACAACTTATACAGCTATTCATCACTCATAGCTCTGTCTCTACAATTTCTGTCACATTTAGTCCATCAGAAACTTTACAAAGCGCATTAAACCGAATTGGTTCCGAAGCGATAGCAGCCGTTAAAGACGGGGCTTCCCTACTAGTATTAGATGACGCTAAATCTCATCAAAATGAACTGTTATGGATTGATCCACATTTAGTTACTGCTAAAGTACATCAAGCATTAACTGAAAATAAATTACGCCGGAAATGCTCTCTCGTTATACGTTCTGGTGCCCTTCGCTCCTTACACGATATCGTCACGCTATACGGATTAGGGGCAGATGGTATTAATCCATATTTATTGTTCGCAACGGTAAATGATGGAACAAAAGCACCAATTACTAATTTGTATACCGCACTTAATAAAGGACTAGAGAAAGTAATTTCGACGATTGGAATTCATGAATTACGCGGTTACGGTCGCCTCTTCTCCTCTATTGGATTACATGAGGAAATCGCAAATATATTACAAATTACAAATTTCTTCGGTTCAAATGATTTAGCTTTTTCACTTGAATCACTTGCTGAAGATGCGAAAATTCGAGCTGATGATTATAACAATCCAAAAGTTAGAATGCGAAAATCATTTCATATATTCCCCCGGATTTGGAAAGCAATTGGTGATGTTGCAAAAGGAAACTCTTATGATGATTACCGCGACAAGTTAAGTGAATTAGAAGAAAATAACCCTATCGCAATCAGGCACCTTATTCAAACAAAACAAACAGAACATGTAATTCCGACTGAAGAAGTGTCCATCGGCATTCACAATCATGATTTACCATTTATTATTAGTTCTATGTCATTCGGTTCTCAAAATGAAATTGCCTTCCGTGCATATGCAGAAGCTGCCAATCAGCTAAATATGATTAGTTTGAACGGTGAAGGCGGCGAAATTAAAGATATGATTGGTAAATACCCACATACACGCGGACAACAAGTTGCATCTGGCCGGTTTGGAGTAAACGCTGAACTACTAAATTCATCAAATTTAATTGAAATTAAAATCGGTCAAGGAGCAAAGCCTGGTGAAGGTGGACATTTGCCTGGTTCAAAAGTGACTGCCAAAATTGCGGAAGCGCGTAATGCTACAATTGGTTCAGATTTAATTTCACCTTCTAACAACCATGATATTTATTCGATTGAAGACTTGGCTCAAATGATTACAGAAATTAAAACGGCTAATCATCTTGCAAAAGTAGCTGTAAAAGTTCCTGTCGTTCCTAACATCGGAACAATTGCTGTCGGTATCGCAAAAGCTGGCGCTGACTTTATTAACATTAGTGGATTTGATGGCGGAACAGGTGCTGCGCGTATTCACGCATTGCAACATGTAGGTCTTCCTGTAGAGATTGGCGTTAAAGCTGCTCACAATGCGTTACTAGAAGCAAATATGAGACATAAAGTAGAAATTTGGGCAGACGGCGGTATTCGAAGTGTCAATGACGCCTTAAAAATCATGCTCCTTGGAGCAAACCGGATCGGATTTGGCACATTATCAATGATTGCAATTGGCTGTACAACTTGCCGTGGTTGTCATCTTGATACGTGCCACGTCGGAATTGCAACACAAATTGAATCTGAAGCTCAAGCGAAAGAACATGGACTGCGCCGTTTCGTTCCACGTGAATTAGAAAGCGCAGTTACAGGGCTATTAAGCCTATTCACTACTTTCGGTACAGAATTGAAACGTTTAACAGGGCAGCTCGGTTACACAAACTTACAAGATATTATCGGACGATCGGATTTATTAGAACAAACTCGAGGCAAGGACTTATTAGACTTACGTAATTTAATACAAACGATAGAAGATTCATCCGTGAAAATAACGGCATCTGTACAAGAAAAACAATTTGAAACAACAAATTCTCTCCAGTCAAAAGAATTAGTAAGCGTCGGCGTAGAGCAACGCGTAATGGGCGGTCTAGAATCCTGTTATCGTATTCGTAGCAAATTATATGAAAACACTCATCTTGAACCACTTACATTAAAGTATACAAACGGATCTGTTCCCGGAAACGGATTAGGCGCGTACAATAGCGAGAACTTATTTATACACGTAAATGGTGGCGCGCAAGATGGAATTGGAAAAACTTCATTTGGCGGTGGCATTTATATAACGAAAGCAAAAGGAAAAGATGGAACATATTATAACGGTTCTGTCGGAAAAGGATTTGGATACGGCGCTCAAAAAGGTGCATTATACGTGCAAGGTAACGCTGATGCTCGTGCTGGCATTCGCCTTTCTGGAGCAGATATGATAATTGGAGGCAGAATTACAAAACCACTTCGCGAAAAAGAACAAGGAAATATCGGAGTATATTCTAATATAAAAGGATTTGCTTTTGAATATATGACAAATGGTCGTGCTCTTGTTTTAGGAGATCCTGGTCCATGGATTTGTGCCGGCATGACTGGTGGTGTTGTTTATTTACGTCATGAGCCAAACTTAGGTTTAACAGAACACGCTTTAAAAAGAAGAATCGCTAAAGGTGCAAATGTAACATTGCAGCCAATTAGTAAACATGGTTTACAAGATGTGAACGAATTATTATTAGACTACATTCGTGTATTAAATGAGCATGAACAATATGAAGAAGTCGCTTTGTTAACACCATTATTAGATGATATCCAGCTTCACTTCTATGAAATTATCCCGAAAAAAGAACAGGCGGATCCATCTATTTCAACTGAATGATATGTACAATATTTATTTTCATAAAAAAATTGACGAAGCGAGCATCGCATAGTAATCTAGAATAACAATTTGAAACCTGCTGAAATTCAGCAGGTTTTTTTATTAAAGAATAGATGTTTAAAGAGAATTTGGAGAAATTATAAATTGATTGTAATTTATTTATTAAACTTTTTAACGTCACTAAAATATCACTTGCTAACATATTGTAATGAATGTATAGTATCATGTTGTACATTCATTATGACAAGAGAAAGGATATCAATAAGGGTATGAAACTTGGTGCTCGCATTTTAAAAACGGGTATTGCCATTACATTAGCTTTATTTGCTTGTATTTTACTTCAATTACCGAGTCCAGTATTTGCGGGAATCTCAGCTATCTTTGCTGTTCAACCGTCTGTATATCGCTCGTATTTAACAGCTCTTGAGCAAATTCAAGCAAACGTAATTGGTGCGGTATTCGCTATCGTATTTGCTACTGCTTTTGGACATAATCCTTTTATTATTGGATTAACGTGTATATTAGTAATTGCTCTTACTTTACAATTACACTTAGAAAAAACAATATCACTCGCTTTAGTAACAGTTATCGCCATTATGGAGTATCAAGGCGAAGATTTCTTTAATTTTGCCTTACTTCGATTCGCAACGATTATGATTGGAATTATTGCGGCTTCGCTTGTAAATTTAGTATTTATGCCGCCAAAATATGAAACAAAACTTTACCATCGCATCGTTGATAATACAGAGGAAATTGTTAAATGGATTCGTATGAACAGTAGGCAAGCTTCTGATTTTACAACGCTAAAAACCGATATTGATCGCATGAAAGAAAAAATGATTAAACTAAATCATTACTATTTGCTGTATAAAGAAGAAAGAAGCTATACGAAAAAAATACAATTCGCAAAAATTCGTAAGCTCGTTTTATTCAGACAAATGTTAGCGACAACAAGCCGTGCTTTAAGCACATTAAAGTCATTACATCGCACTGAAAATGAACTGCGCTATATGCCAGAAGAGTTTCAGGAATCTATTCAAAACGAACTTGATTCATTAACGCATTATCACGAACAAGTGTTATTAAAATTTATTGGTAAAGCAAAGAAACAACAATCCGTTGAGATGCTTGATGAAGTTGAAACAGGTAAACAAGAATTGATTGATATCTTTATGGATTATCAAAATAAGGATGATGAGGAAGCATATAAAATATGGTTACACCTCTTCCCTCTTATTTCTTCAATTATTAACTACAGTGAGGAAGTAGAGCATTTAGATTTACTTGTGGATAGCTTCTACACATACCATAAACCAGAAAGCGAACTCCAAATCGAAGATAAAAAAGAAGACGAATAAAAAACAGCTCCTTTTACGCTAAAGGAGCTGTTTCTGTTATATGCTGAAGTCGATATAGATTGTAATAAAATCCCCTTTTTTTCATTAACTCTTCATGAGAACCCTTTTCTTTTATTTCACCATCTTCAACATAAATAATTGTATCGACATGCGTGATCGTCGCTAATCGGTGTGCAATGATAATTGTTGTCCGATCTGCAGCTAACGTTTGCAGTGCCTCTTGAATATACCGTTCATTTTCTAAATCTAAAGCGGACGTTGCTTCATCTAATATAAGTAAAGACGGATTCTTTAGAAAAACCCGCGCGATTGCTACACGCTGTCTTTGTCCACCAGATAATTTCACACCACGTTCCCCAACGACAGTATCATAGCCGTCTGGCAACTCTGTAATAAAATTATGAATTTGTGCAGCTTTGGCAGCTGAAATCACTTCCGCCTCTGTAGCTTTCGGATTGCCATATAAAATATTAGCCCCGATTGTATCGCTAAATAATAAATTATCTTGTAGCACAATTCCAATATGACTACGTAAATTTCTCATATTATACTTTCTTACATCTATCCCGTCTATATAAACTGCACCTTCAGAAACATCATAAAAACGCGGAATTAAACTAGCAAGAGATGACTTTCCTCCTCCACTTGCCCCTACAAGCGCAACCTTCTCTCCCGAGCGCATAGTTAATGACAGATTATGCAATATTTCTTTTTCATCCGCATTATAACGAAAAGAAACATTATCAAATACAATTTCACCATTTAACTTTTTTGTTTGCACTGCATTTGGCACATTAACAATATCGTATTTTTCATCCAACAATTCAAACACTCGATCCATCGAGGCGAAAGACTGTGTTAATGTTGTAGATGAATTAACAAGGCGACGAAGCGGACTATATAAACTATCCATATATCCAACAAAAGCAACCATAGTACCCAGTGTTAACGATCCTTGAATTACCTCATACGCCGCAAAACCAATAACAAGTAATGGCCCTAAATCCGTTAACGTATTCACTGCCGAAAATGTTCTCGCTGTCCAACTCGTATGAGTTAGTGCTTTCGTTAAAAATTCATTATTTCTCTTTTCAAACTGTCCTCTTTCATACTCTTCTAATGCAAAACTACGTGTCACTTGCATTCCTTGAATACGTTCATGTAAATACCCTTGCATAGTTGCTAACGCTTGTGAGCGCTCTTTCGTCAATTTTCGAAGGCGCCCGAAAAAATATTTCACTGCAACTACATAAATAGGTAAGATTAATAAAGCAACAAAGGTTAATTTTATATTCATAGAAAACATAACGATAATGGCAATAACAATTGTTGCAGTATCTAACCAAACATTCATAAGACCAGTAATTACAAAATCCTTCGTTTGTTCTACATCATGGATTACACGTGAAATAAGCTCCCCTGTTTTTGTGTTCGAATAATAACGTAAGCTCAATTTTTGCAAGTGCCCAAAAATATATTTTCGTAAATCGTATAGTATTGTATTGGCAATGCGCTGCGCAAAATATTGACGATAATATTCTATCGGCGGCCTTACTACTGCAAAAATAAAAAAAGCAATCCCAATTGCGGTTATTAATTGAGACGTTTTTTCTTGAAGCGATCCCGTGCTTTGAATAACATCATCAATAATATACTTTAATAACCATGGCATAATAAGCGGGATACCAAACTTCACAAGACCAATAATAATTGTAATAGCAATAAGCCATCGATATGGTTTAACAAATTGTAAATATCTTTTTATACCTTGCACATAATCCCCCCTCTAATAGGACAAACCTGCCGGGAAATCCCCTGCAGGTTTGTTTTAATTTCTGTACATTAAATATCTTTCGTACCACATATCTACGAAATCCGGTGCGAATGGACCTTTTCTTTGATGAATCCACTGTGTTAAATGTGCTACATTTCGTTTTAAAATTGTATCAATAACAGGTGGATACTGCATGATTTGGCTATGCTTCTCATACTCATCTTCATCTAAAAGTGTATATGTCATATCCGGATACACTTTAATATCTAAATCGTAATCAATATACTTTAATGCCTCAGAGTCATATGCAAAAGGAGAACTTAAATTACAATAATAATATACTCCTTCTTCCCTTAGCATTCCAATCACATTAAACCAATAATTGGCATGAAAGTAACAAATCGCAGGTTCGCGAGTAATCCATGTTCGGCCATCTGATTCCGTAACTACTGTACGATCATTCGCTCCGATCACAAGACTCTGCGTCCCTTTTAAAATCGATGTCTCTTCCCACATTCTATGAATGGAGCCATTATGTTTATAACTATGTATTTGTACCTTTTCTCCTTCTTTGGGAAATCCCATATATGCTCCCTTCTTTCAGCTGCAAATGCCATTCTTAAGTTGTCTTAACTACCCCTTGAACTGCATTCACTTTTTTTCTATTATAACTTTTTTGTCAAAATTTTAAAACTAAAGCGATAGGATACTTGTTTTCATAAGGAATATAATGAAGTTTGTATTATTGAATACCACATCACCAACCCTTTTACTAAAGGAAAATCCTCTATGAATTAGCAATACGTATTTTAGAAGATTAAACGAAGATATAACAAAAAGAAAAGTCCCCCTCATCTCTGTTTAAGAAAGGACTTTCCCCTAAAATCAACAACATATCTCACCCTTAATTTGAAATTATTTTTTCGGTTTCAAAAGATTGAATCACATTATTCGTTTGCTGTTCAAATTTTTCATGCAAAAGTTTTAATGCTATTTCTGTTCTGTATATTTCTTGACGGATAAAATGCAATTCTTTTTTATCACACGTATCCCTTCCACTCATTTCAATTTGCTGATACTTCTCTAAATGTGATTGTAACTTTAAAAGCTCATCCATCGTTTCCAACTGCTCTCCTACCAACTTATCAAAATCGTTCATCACTTACCCCCTTTTGATTCATTCGCCAGTTATAATTCCTATTACATATTTCTAATCGTGAACTTCTTTCTCCTTTGACTATATTTGTTGACTTATTAGAAGTTATGTCGTTCACTTTATTTTCATTACAGTGACACGCACACAAAGAAAACACTTCTCTCGAACGGAGAAGTGTTTTTCCTTCATTACTGATTTGAGCTAGAAGATTGTGATTGTTTTGCAGCTGATTGTGCATTTTGTTTTTTCACTGCATGCACATCTGTTTCAGTTGCAAACTCTGTACCATAACTAGCATTTGCACTTTGAGCACCAGAAGCTTGTGCTTTCTGTGCCTCTGATTGTGCGTTTGCTTGTTTTACTGCTTGTACATTCGTTTCAGTTGCAAACTCTGTACCATAGCTAGCATTTGTACTTTGAATGCTAGCACCAGAAGTTGCCTTATTATAACCTTGTTGTTTTTTACTCATCTTTCTCACCTCCACAATYAATAATGTAACCAATTTGCTTAGAAGTTATCCCTAATTTTCTTTTTAAAAATTCACGTATATATCTCTTATCACTCATTCAAACTACATATGATGGAGGTGGGAATATGTATACTGGGCGTGATATGACTGAGCTAACTATGATTTCCAAAAATGAATGGAAAGAGGATGAATTAGCTTATTTTCATCATTCATTTCAGCAAATTATGCCTTATCTAAATGTAGAGGGACAAACGATTTATAAAGAAGTTGTGAAAGAAATCGAGTCACGGGGCGGATTATAAACGCATGGATTTTTAACCTCAAAATACAAATTTATTTTCAATATAAAAAACGTGTTCCAAAGTTCTGGAACACGTTTTTATTATTTATCCCGCATTAACGGGCAGTAAGACCCCCACTGATTAAAGTTTCACTTTATTGCATTGTAATTTTCTCAACACACTTTTCGTAAATTGTACGATGTGATTTCGAGAAAGGTAACTGTTCGAACGCTTCTTTCGACACAAACTTTAATGTATCCGTTTCGACAATATTACCTGTTACTTTTCCGTAAAATATAAATATATCCCAAGTACGATGTGTAAAAGTATGTTGTACATTCATCGCGTATTCATCAATTGAAACAGAGAGATCAAAGCTCTCCTTCATATAATCCGTAAGCTGTTGTTTCTGATTACGAATACCTTCACCTAGTTCAATATTCGGGAACTCCCACATATTAGCCAGTAATCCCGTACTTGGGCGTTTATTAATTACGTAACGGCCATCTTCAGTTTGAAGTACTCCTGCAACGAGCGGTACCATTGTAGGTGCTTTCGCTTTACTTTTCACTGGTAGTTCTTTTTGAACACCTTCAGCATACCCTCTGCAATGTTCACGTACAGGACAAAGTAAACAAGATGGATTTTTCGGGATACAAATTAATGCCCCTAATTCCATCAAACCTTGGTTAAAATAAGATGGATTTTCTACCGAAATAATTTCACGCACAATCTCTTCAAAAACTTTTCTCGTCTTCGGCTTTGCAATATCATCCCACACTGATAAAATACGAGATAATACGCGCATAACATTTCCATCAACCGCTGGCTCTGGTATGCCATATGCAATGCTTAAAATGGCACCTTTTGTATATGGTCCTACTCCTTTTAATTTTTCAATTTTCTTTACATCGCTCGGTACTGTCCCGCCATATACTTCTTTTACCTCTTTTACTGCCGCGTGTAAATTTCGTGCTCTAGAATAATAACCTAAGCCTTCCCATGCTTTTAATACTTCTTCATCATCGGCAGTTGCTAGCGCTTCAAGCGTAGGAAACTTCCCCATAAAATTTGCGTAATATGGTTTTACAGCCTCTACCCTTGTTTGCTGTAACATAATTTCCGAAACCCAAACACGGTATGGATCTTTATTTTTTCGCCACGGTAAATCACGTTGTTCTTTTTCAAACCAACCAATTAAATCATTTTGAAACTGTTCTATGTTAAACTCATTTAATATTTCAAGTGTCAAACTTGATCCCCCTCATTTTTTTGCATATATGTACTATTATAAAGATTTTAGGAAAAAATTTAAGTAAGATGACATAGGAAATAGAAGGCAAAGGACTTGAGGTATCGAATAAAAAGAGTTACATTAATAAAAAACGGAGGTGGATTTCTATGGACACAGCCACTCACCTTGTTATGGGCGTTACTCTAGGCAGTTTGGCAACATTAGATCCAGCTATAGCACAAAGTGATATTGGGCCACAAGCAGTGATGCTTGCAACAATTGCCGGTTCCAATATTCCTGACATCGATACAGTTTTAAAATTGCGTAATAACGCTAAATATATAAGAAATCATCGCGGGATTACTCATTCCATTCCTGCAGTGATTCTTTGGTCACTCCTTATAAGTGGCATCTCTTTCGCCTTCTTTTCAGACGCTCCCTATCTGCATCTACTACTTTGGTCATTTATTGCCGTCTTTCTTCATGTCTTTGTGGATATTTTCAACGCCTATGGTACACAGGCATTAAGGCCCTTCACAAAAAAATGGGTAGCGCTCGGCATAATTAATACGTTTGATACGGTCATTTTCTTTATCCATATACTCGCTATCGCCTGTATGCTTGTCGGAGCACATAAAGGCTATACTGCTTTAGCAGCATATATATTAATGTTTGTTTACTACATCGGCCGCATTATGATGCATCGAAATATCAAAAGTATAGTATACAAACGTTTCAAAAATGTAGAGAAAGTGATTATTTCTCCTTCTTACAAATTTTATCATTATCATTTAGCCGTCGTTACAACTGAACATTACTACGTCGCAAGATGGCACCGCGGTAATATCCTTGTATACGATAAATTTAATCGCGTACCGTTCCCGAATACTGCCATTATGCAAGCTGCTGTGCGAGATGAAAATATATCTGCTTTCTTATCTTTCTCGCCTGTATATCGCTGGGATATTTTCGATTATGATAACTATTATGAAGTTCGATTTATTGATTTGCGGTATCGAAGTAAAGATTATTATCCATTCGTCGCAATCGTCCAGCTCGATCAAAATTTAAATATTATTAATTCATATACAGGATGGATTTTCAGCGAAGAAAAACTTCGAAAGAAACTGGAATTGCTTCCACATTAAAAAAAGCGACCTAAGTCGCTTTTTTTAATGTTTCAAATGATCTTCTTGATTGATTAAATGGCTATACTTCGGATTATTCGTACGCATTTCATGAAGGCGCTCTCCATGATTATTAACCCATGTTCGTACCACTTGTTCAGTCATTTCCTCACCTTGGTAACGACCTGATTTAGCATAAGTTGTTCGGAAGTCTTCCCACAGTAATTCAACCCATGCACGAGCTTGTGCGTAAGAAAGGTTGTCATTCTTATCTAATAATTCTTTCGTTAATGTTTCATAAATATCATTCATGTTCTATTCTCCTTTTACCTATTTATTCCCTTAATTTCTAAAGGATAGTTTCTTCTATTTTGCACATTCTATAAGTGATACTTCTTAAAGAGGTATCGACTGATAATGAGGGGGCGTTCTTAATGGGTAGACAAGCCGAATTTTGGTCTGAGTCAAAAAACAACAGCAAAATCGAAGGTCAACCGAAAGCGAAATCACGCTTCGCTTCGAAACGACCTAACGGCACAATTAACACGCACCCACAAGAACGTATGCGTGCTGCAAATCAGCAGGAAGAGTAGTCCAAATTAAATTCCTACACGAGGTGATAAAGATGAGCTACCGTGACCATTTAGATCGTCGTTCTGAATTATTTAACCATACGTGGACTCGTCCAAAACATGCGAAGGCGCAAGTTAACGGACAGACGCAACAAACCCAGTCTCTCATTATACTGGCAAACGAATGTAAAAAACGCCAATTTTAGAATCTCCTATCTCCTTTAACGTCTACCAAAGATGAAAACCAGAGAGATTCGCTCTCTGGTTTTTATTTTTCTTGTAGCAAGGAAATTGGTATTCCAATCTCTTCATTATCATTTTGCTTATATCCCCAAGCAAATACCCCATTGAAATACGTAATTTTAAATACCACACCAGGTTCTTCTACTAATTCATATGTCTCACCAATATGGAATTTATTTATATCTATCATATAAGCACGAGCCATAGCCATTTTTCTCATTAATACATCGAATTCATTTACAATTCCAAGTTGCTCAGCCTTTACTGCTTGCTCCTTCAAAACCCCAATTTCTTCCCTTAGCTCATGTGGTGTCATTTCACTGTAGCGTTTTGGCATACCCATCTTATTTCCTCATTCCTCTTCACGTTTCATTTGTAAAAATATATCTATCTCATCAATAGAGAATCCTTTTCGATATAACGCTTGCTTCACCTTATTTTCGAATGTCCAACCATCATACTTCTTATATTTCTCATAATATTTATTCCCATGATAGTGTAACGCTTCTTGTTGCTGTTCGTCATCTTTTTCGTCTTTCAATTCTTCCAGACAAATTTGAATTACCTCTCTAGAATACCCTTTACGAACAAGCATTTCGTCTAATTTTTGTTTCATTTGTAAAAATGAATGCTTTTGATAAGATTTTTTTTTCTTTTCTATAAGAAACAAAGCATTCTCAATTTGCTTCTCCTTTGGATACTCTTGTAAACTATGTGTAATGATTAAATCCTGAACACCTTTACTTAATAGCCCTCTCCTAATAACAGTTGGACCTTTTTGATTCACATTACTTTGCGTTCGCACGTATGAAATAGCGTACTCTTTATCATTAATATATCGATCATGTAATAATTTCGAAATGACTTCAGAGATGATGGCCTGTCCCACTTCTTTTTTTCGTAAGAAATCTTCTATTTCTTGTTTTGTTCTCATTTGATAGGATAAATAGGAAATTGCTTGTAAATATGCTTTTTGTACCTCTTCATTGTACAAAATATTCCCTAACGCTACTTCATCAATTTCTAAGCCTTTTTGTAACCCATGTTTCATTAAGATTGATTGATTCACACTAAACCCGTACTCTTCACCTTGACCTTTATCAATATAAATATTAAATCGTTCTTTCGAGCGTTTTTGCACTTCTATTTTTGTAATGACAGTCATACTCTCACCTCTCTATTATTTTAACATAGTCAAGGAACGTTTTTGCTTTTCAAGAATATATATAATGAGGAGGAAATGATTGTGAAAATCGCAATTTCTGGTGGCTCTGGCTTTATCGGCAAATACCTTTCTAGTTTTTTTATTCAAAAGGGATATACTGTTTACATTCTTACTCGAAAAAAAACTGCTGAAACTTCACATACTAACCTTCAATACGTACAATGGACACCGGATTTACAGACCTTTCCCCTCTCCTCTATCGATGTAGTTATTAATCTAGCTGGAGAGTCTATTAATAGTAGATGGACAAAGAAACAAAAAGAAACAATTTTAAACAGTAGGATTCAAACAACAAGAGGACTCATGAAACAATTACAAGCACTCGCAACAAAACCACACACATTTATTAACGCAAGCGCTATTGGATACTATGGAACATCTGAAACAGAGTCTTTTACTGAGCAACAAGAAACTCCCGGAAATGATTTTTTAGCAGAAACAGTATTTTTATGGGAGCAAGAAGCATCTAAAGCACGTTCTCTTGGAATAAGAACAATCTACTCAAGATTTGGAGTCGTATTAGGTGCAGACGGAGGAGCTCTTCCAAAAATGCTACTTCCCTATCAATTATATATTGGGGGGACAATTGGATCTGGAAACCAATGGTTATCATGGATTCATATAGACGATGTCGTTCGCATGATTGATTTCATCATTCACAAAAAAGAAATTGACGGACCTTTTAATATTACAGCGCCAACGCCAATACGGATGAAAGAGTTCGGTGAAATTATTGCCACTATAACTAGGCGACCTCATTGGTTACCTGTTCCTTCATTTGTACTGCGCGCTTTACTCGGTGAGATGAGTATACTTGTATTAGAAGGGCAACATGTATTACCCAATAAAGCGATTGAACATGGATATCGATACACATTTCCTACAGTTAACCATGCATTACAAAATATACTCTTGCATACAATGTAGTACTTCTAAAATAGTTTTACGGGTAGTTTATCTCCTTCAAAACTTCTCACTTTCTAAACTCCGGAGCATTACTACACGAACAACCTTTCAGTTACTTTGTCTTAACTTACACTAAATATTACAAAGTAACAGAAATGAGGTACCTATGAAAACATTGCTCAAACAAGCCATCGTATATCCTATTACCTCTCCAAAATTTCAAGGAGATGTACTGGTTACAGGAGAACGAATCACCGAGGTCAAACCTTATATTAAGCCTACTCAAGATATGACTGTTATAGACGCACGAGCTCTTCATCTTTTACCTGGATTTATTGATGTGCATACTCATCTTGGTCTCTATGACGAAGGCACTGGTTGGGCTGGTAATGATGCAAATGAAACATCTGAAGTTTCAACACCACATATCCGTTCTTTAGACGGGATCCATCCTTTTGATATTGCATTTCAAGACGCTGTACAAAATGGGGTTACGACTGTTCACGTTATGCCCGGAAGCCAAAATATTATCGGCGGTACTACTTGTGTAATAAAAACTGCTGGAACTTGTATTGATCATATGATTATTCAGGAACCCGCTGGTTTAAAAATTGCCTTTGGAGAAAACCCTAAAAAGGTCCATAGCAACGGCACAAAAGAATCAATAACACGTATGGGAATTATGGGGTTACTTCGTGAAACATTCTATGACGCACAACACTACGGGCATGAAGCTGATTTTCGAATGCTCCCTATTTTAAAAGCACTCCGCCGAGAAATACCAGTACGTATCCACGCTCACCGCGCAGATGATATCACTTCAGCTTTACGCTTTGCGACAGAATTCAATCTTGATTTACGTATTGAACATTGTACAGAAGGACACTTTATTGTTGAGGAACTTTCGAAACATAATTTAAAGATTTCAGTTGGTCCGACCCTTACACGACGTTCGAAAATCGAGCTTAAAAACAAAACATGGGATACTTATCATATATTATCTAAAAGTGGCATAGAAGTTTCTATTACAACAGATCACCCTTATACACCCATTCAATATTTAAATGTTTGTGCCGCTATCGCTGTTCGAGAAGGATTAGATGAAAAAACGGCCTTGGAAGGAATAACTATTTTTCCAGCTCGTAATTTACGTTTAGAGAATAGAATTGGAAGCATTGAAGTTGGAAAAGATGCTGATCTCGTGTTATGGACTCACCATCCTTTCCATTATTTAGCCAAGCCTGTACTCACCATGATTGACGGAAAAATAATTTACAAAAAAAATAAAAAAAACTAGTTTATTTTTTTGACTAGATAAAGTATTATACGATTATAAACTGAATGAAACCATAATCAATTTGTGTCGTGATTATCATTTTCAAATTGATGAATGGGGAAGGCAAATGGTGCGCCACCAGCGTTATAAACTGGTTCTAGTGGGTTCGATTCCCACCCCGAAATTTTTTAAAGATTGATATAAAAATTTCGAGGGTGGGTGTTTTTTCGTCATGCTACCCTCGTGTGAGGAGGAGTTAGTGTGTTGAAAAAACGCGACTTACACGACAGCCACGTTCTATACGAGTTAATGGTGGATCCAGCTGTCTTCCCTTTTGTGCGTCAAAAGGCTTATTCTTATGAAGAATATTTATTTTTAACGAAACAAACAATTGAAGCCGAAGAGCGTGGAGAATTAATCTCACGCACAATTTTAGATGAATGGGGTAACCCTATCGGTACAATTACTTTATTTGATGTGCAAGAAAAAGCCGGATTCCTCGGAACCTGGCTTGGCAAACCCTATCATGGCAAAGGATATAATAAATTAGCGAAAGATTCATTTTTTAGCGAACTTTTCTACGAATTAGATATTGAAACGATTTTTATGCGTATTCGTAAAATAAATATCCGGTCTATTAAGGCTGCCGAAAAACTACAATATGTAAATCTAGCAAACGAAACAAGAAAAGCCGTTTATGATGAAATTAACGCGCATGAAGAAGTATATAATTTATATGAAATTCCAAAAGATCAATATACACTTGCAACAATGCGAGATACAACATTCCAAGAAGCACACCAATTAAAAGAAGCGTAATCTAAAAATTCAGAAATAATAATTAATCATTACTAATTTGACATATATGTATATCACCCCATGTCTTTGGAAACGATAGATAGTGACTTTAGGACACGAGGTGATTTGTAATGGATAAAAAGAAACGTGATAAAGCAAAAAACACATTATCTAGTACACAAGAAGTTCTCTATCAACGAGAATTTCGAAAAGCAGATCGTGCAGCGGGCTATCGCTCAAAAAGCATTTAAAGTGAAACTGAATAATTAGAAGGTTTCCCCCCTAATTATTCAGTTTCATTACATAAGATCTTCCAATAGATTAGCAAAAAAGGTTCCTTATAAATAAGGAATCTTTTTTGTGGACAACTTTATCCACAAAAATCGTAGAATTGTGCATAAATTCCAAAAGTATTTTACGAATTCATCTATTTAAATGAATTCTAAACGTGAGAATTGTGGATAATTTTCTAAAAAATGTGGACTATGTGGATATAGTTGTTAATATTCCGACTTTACTGTCTAATAGAAGCGCAATACCTTGTGGATAAGTTAATAATTCACGTTTACTTTTTTTACAACAATAAAAAAACCCTCTTTAAATGCTTAAAAGAGGGGTTTCATATTAAGTAAAAGATTCGGCAAGAGCTGGTGATTTAATAGGTATATGATTCGGCTCTGCATGATTTTCTGCCAAAATTGTATCCACAATATGACCAGCTGGCTCAGGACGATAAATACTTTTCATTGCTTCTTTCATTTGAAGAAGCTTCATATCATCTTGTAATAACGCCTCTGTTTTTGCAAAAACTTCACTATCATCACGAATGACAACTGCAGCCCCTTTTTTTTCAAAATACAACGCATTTTCATTCTCTTGTCCTGGGACAGGTTTATATAAAATGACAGGTACTTGTAATGCTGCTGCTTCGCTTAATGTAATACCACCTGGCTTCGTAATCATACAAGAAGTAACACGGAACAACTCATCAATGTTTTCAACATAACCAAATACTTTTAAAGCATCAGAACTTTGTTCCTGTAGTTCCATTAAATCCTGCTTTAAAGCTTCGTTTTTCCCACAAACGACAACTACTTGTAAGTTTGGTACTGACATAAATGACTGGCATAGCTCTTTTACACTCCCTAGCACACCATGAGCACCTGCTACAATTAATAACATCTTTTTATCCTTACATAACTGATATTTATTATATATAATTGCTGGATTTATCTTTAGCTCAAAACTGCTGCGAATCGGAATCCCTGTTTCAACAATTTGCTCTGCAGGTACACCGATATCAACCATCACTTTTTTCACATGATCGGTTGCTACAAAATAACGATCTACTTCTCGATGGATCCATATTTTATGCACACAAAAATCCGTTAATACGTTATAAACAGGAATAGAAATACCTATTTGCTTTTTCAATTCTGGTACAGCGATGATCGGAAAGGTATTAATAACAATATCCGGTTTCTCCACCTGTAATAGCGTCTTCAAACGCTTCCTTCCAAAATTCGCATACCAAGATGCTATTTTTTTATCATAAATTTTCTCTACACCATAATAAAACAAACGATATAATTCTTTTCCTACCGTATAGCTTTTTAAATATAAATATTTTGTAATATCGGTTATAACTGGATGTGATTCTCCGAACAAGTCGCATACAATTACATCTTTGATTCCTTTTTGACGAAAGGTTTGTTCTAATGTTTTCGCTACTTGCACATGACCGTTACCGTAATGTGCAGTTAATATTAAAACCTTGGGGTTTTTTATCAAACAAATCCACTCCTAGCTTTTTGTTTCTCCATATTGCATATACGACAATAGGAAAAACATTTTCCTTAAACATTACATACTCGGATTCCAATATTCCCCTGTTAGCTATGTACCTGTCGTGGATATGCAAAGCATATAAGATTGACCCCTTAATCCTATCTGTGCTCATATCTTTATATTATACTTTCCTATAAGGGCTTTCGCAATAACTTACAAATGTTCTATATTTCATGATACTCACTCTTTTACTTCTTAATTCTTTTTACTATTTTGTTTTCCCTTTACAATTATGTAAATTTCTCCGCCTATCCTTTACAAAAATATGGATATTCTCTCTTCAGTATACTCTTTTCTAAATATATACTCTAGATTTTATTATAAAGTGAAGGCTAATAATCAGTGGGGGTTTACGGGCAGCAGGGCTCCCACAAATAGCGGGGTAAAGAAACAAAAAGCCTAATCCAATATTTGGATTAGACTGCTTTTAAAATATGTTTTGCATGCTCAACATTTTCTTCTGTCGGTGGATTCACATCCGCAAGTGGATACTTATGTCCAAGTGCCTCCCATTTATAAACACCGAGTTTATGATATGGTAACACTTCCACTTTCTTAACATTAGATAGACTTTGAATAAAGTTTGATAATTTTTGCAGATCCTCTTCACCATCGGTAACACCGGGAACCAATACATGTCTTACCCAAATTAGTTTCTTTCTATCCGATAAATAACGAGCAAATTGTAAAATGTGTTCATTTGGTTTCCCTGTTAATTTACGATGTTTCTTTGAATCAATATGCTTCAAATCTAATAAAACTAAATCTGTATAATCCATTAAAATATCTAGCTTATTTTGGAATTCTGGTTCTTCAGAATAACAACCGCCCGAAGAATCGATTGTTGTATGGATACCAGCTTCTTTGCACTTTTTAAACAACTCAATTAAGAAGTCTAGCTGTAATAGTGGCTCTCCACCGCTAACTGTTATACCGCCTCCAGAAGCTTCAATAAATGGAAGGTAACATGTCACATCCTGCATCACTTCTTCAACTGTTATTTCTTTACCTTTACCGATTTCCCACGTATCAGCATTATGACAATATTGACAACGTAATAAACACCCTTGTGTAAATATGACATAACGAATCCCTGGGCCATCAACAGTACCGCAAGACTCTACAGAATGTATTCTTCCTTTTACCATGTTACTTCCTCCTTTATTGAAACAGCCTCCCTCCGCTATATATTAAAAGCGGAGGAACACTTTTTTCACTTACATGCTTTCATGCATTGTACGGTTAATTACATCAATTTGTTGTTCACGAGTTAATTTAATAAAGTTAACAGCGTAACCAGATACACGAATTGTTAATTGTGGATATTTTTCAGGGTGCTCCATTGCATCCATTAATGTTTCACGGTTAAATACGTTAATATTTAAGTGGTGTCCTTGTTTTATTGCATATCCATCAAGCATAGATACTAAGTTGCGTACTTGTACATCATCTTCTTTACCAAGTGCTTTTGGAATAATAGAGAATGTATTTGAAATACCATCTTGTGCATCTTCATATGGTAATTTAGCTACAGATAATAATGACGCTAATGCACCTTTTGTATCACGGCCATGCATTGGGTTTGCGCCCGGTGCAAATGGTTCTCCAGTACGACGTCCATCTGGAGTGTTACCAGTTTTCTTACCGTATACAACGTTAGATGTGATTGTTAAGATTGACATTGTATGAACAGAATTACGGTATGTTTTATGTTTACGAATCTTGTTCATAAATGTTTTCACAAGATTTACTGCGATTTCATCTACACGATCATCATTGTTACCGTATTTAGGGAAATCTCCCTCAATTTCGAAATCAACTGCAATACCATTTTCATCACGAATTGGTTTTACTTTTGCGTATTTAATTGCACTTAAAGAGTCTGCTACTACAGATAATCCAGCGATACCTGTTGCCATTGTACGAAGAACATTTGTATCATGAAGTGCCATTTCAATACGTTCATAGCTATATTTATCGTGCATATAGTGAATTACATTTAATGTATTTAAGTATAGACCAGCTAACCATTCCATTGTCATATCGAATTTACGCATAACTTCTTCATAATCTAATACTTCAGAAGTAATTGGTGCGTATTCAGGACCAACTTGTGCTTTTGACTTTTCATCTTTACCACCGTTAACCGCATATAGTAATGCTTTCGCTAAGTTTGCACGTGCTCCGAAGAACTGCATTTGTTTACCAATTCTCATTGCTGATACACAACAAGCAATACCGTAGTCATCACCGTAGTCAGAACGCATAATGTCATCATTTTCATATTGAATTGCTGATGTTTTAATAGACATTTTTGCACAGTAGTTTTTAAAGTTTTGCGGTAATTGTTTAGACCAAAGAACTGTTAAGTTTGGTTCTGGTGCTGGTCCTAAATTATCTAATGTATGCAAGAAACGGAATGAGTTTTTTGTTACTAACGGACGGCCGTCTAACGCCATACCACCGATAGATTCAGTTACCCAAGTTGGATCTCCAGAGAATAGTTCATTGTAATCAGGCGTTCTTGCAAATTTCACAAGACGTAATTTCATAATGAAATGATCAACAATTTCTTGTGCTTTTTCTTCTGTTAAAGTACCATTTGCTAAATCTCTTTCAATGTAAACATCTAAGAATGTAGAGGTACGTCCAAGGCTCATTGCTGCCCCGTTTTGCTCTTTAATTGCTGCAAGATAAGCAAAGTATAACCATTGGAAGGCCTCTTGTGCATTTGTAGCTGGCTTAGAAATATCGAATCCATGAGAAGCAGCCATCTGTTTTAACTCTTGAAGTGCACGCATTTGCTCAGATAATTCTTCGCGTAAACGCATTGTATCTTCGCTCATTACACCGCCAGTTAAATTATAATCAGCTTTTTTCGCTTCAATTAAATGATCTATACCATATAGCGCTACGCGGCGATAGTCACCGATAATACGTCCACGTCCATATGCATCTGGAAGACCAGTAATAACACCTGATTTACGAGCCGCTTTCATTTCTGGTGTGTATGCATCAAATACACCTTGATTATGAGTTTTACGCCAGTCTCTGAAAATCTTGCTAAGTTCTTTATCCATTTCATATCCATACGCTTCACAAGCTTGTTCCGCCATACGAATACCACCATATGGTTGTAAAGAACGTTTAAATGGTTTATCAGTTTGGAAACCGACCACTTTTTCAATATCTTTATTTAAATATCCTGGTTCATGTGATGTAATAGAAGAAACAATTTTTGTATCCATATCAAGAACGCCACCGTTTTCACGTTCCTTTGTTGTTAAATCCATTACTTGATCCCAAAGTTTTTTCGTTGCTTCAGTTGCTTCCGCTAAGAAAGAGTCTTCTCCCTCGTAAACGTTTACATTATTTAAAATGAAATCGCGAACATCAATCTCTGCTTTCCATTTTTCACCTTTAAAGTTTTCCCACGCGTTTTTTACATTTTCTAATACTTGAGTCATCCTAATCTCCTCCATTTTTGATTAGTACAGGACTGCGTTTTTTTATATAACAGCTTACACACTTAGAATACTACTTTTTTTCGGAGGTGGACGAAATAGTTGTGACATGTTTGTGAAATATTGAGCAAACTACTATACCCGTAGTGTTAACTTCATGTAAAAGTCTTTATAACTAAACCTTTCTTTAATTGTATTTTTTTGGTACCCTTATATACGAGTCCTATTTTGTAATATAAGAACGATACCCATTGTAGAGCTGTAATACTCTTATCTCCTAATCTGTTATAGTTTTTATAACAGAGCAAAAAAGTGTACATACGTTGTACACTTTTTTTGTTACCACTATAAAACATCTCTTTTTCTATTTCCATCATAAAATCCACCACGACTGTTTGTTAATGCAATTAATTGCTCTAATCCTTCTATATGATCACCAATAATTCGAAGGACAGCTGGAGGATGACCTATTTTTGCGAAATGTTCACTGGGACGAACACGGTTCATCTTATCAACATCGATACGACTTACACAAGCGATTTCAAAACCTGAAAGTACAGCTTTCACTTGTGCTACACAAGGTGACAATAATGATTTATACCCTATTTCCTTCAAACAAGTACGACTAAACGCATTAGGAACCGCAATAAGAGAGCCTACTCCTAAATCTTTTCTATCATAAGCTAAATTTAATGCATATTTAAATGCTGTTACAAGATGAAGTGGTACTCTCAAATCTAAATAATGATTTAAATCATTTAATGCGACATCCGTTCCATCTGCAATAGCTTTTGCAAAGGGATATAGCTCACTAGCTGGGATAACAAAATCACCGTCTATAAATAAAACAATTTCTCCTTTTGCAAAATAAGTTCCAAGTGAACGCCCCACATCGTTTCCAAGTGCTTCTTTATACACAATTGTTGTTGCTCCCTTGTCTTTTGCAATTGTTGCCGTTTTATCGGACGAACCATTTACAACAACAATGATTTCCAATGGTTCAATTTTGCGAAGCTCTTCTATAATCTTTCCAATCGTCATCTCTTCATTTTGCACAGGAATAATAACCGATAATTGCTGTCCTTTATACAAATTAGATGTAATGCCCCATCCTTGATAAAAGTCTTCAAAATTTAGAGTATGGTAGACACTATCTCTTTTCCTATTTCCATCGCAATATCCCCCGCGCGTATCACTGCCTAATATCCTCTCTGCTACAGCTTCTATATGATCGCCTATCATTCGTTTTTCGGAATGAGCAAGATTCGTGCCGTATGCAGCATGCTCGAGTGGGCGAAATTTATTCGGAGTAATAACATCAATCGCACAATGACGGCTAATTCTCCATTTACTTTGTGCTAGGCGTAGATGAGCCACAATAGGATTAACAAAACATTCGTATCCAATATTTTGCACAACTTCCTTCGTCAGCGCATGAGGTACAGATAGTAAAGAATCAATTTTTAATTCTTCACGCTCTAACATTGCATTTAATATTTGGCGCCATACTGTAATAGAATGTGGTTTTTGTTTCTTTAAAAATAATGCGTCTAAATTATTTAAAACTACATCAGCCTGATCATATAAAATTGGATTAAGAAATACTTGCAATTGTGAAGTTCGAATAGCAAAATCACCATCTACAAACAGTAATACATCACCTATCGCATGTTTTGCACCAACTGCGCGTCCAACATCGTTACCAAGTGACTCTTTATGCTGGATTACTGTACATCCTAAGCTCTCAGCAAT
The DNA here is from genome assembly GCF_056401855.1 of Bacillus sp. P4_D3. Taxonomy (NCBI): domain Bacteria; kingdom Bacillati; phylum Bacillota; class Bacilli; order Caryophanales; family Bacillaceae; genus Bacillus; species Bacillus sp. P4_D3. The sequence goes on along the minus strand of NZ_JBFUIN010000001.1, from coordinate 58,018 downwards.
CGCTTCTGTACCATCATTACAACCATTTGCTACTACAATAATCTCTACTGGGTTTAGTGCTTTTACCGATTGAACCACGTCTGAAATCGTATCCACTTCATTACATACGGGAATAATAACTGATAACGACTTAGCCATTGTTTTCTTCACGAAACCACTTAATAGTTTCTTTCAATCCTTGTTCCCACGTTACTTTCGCTTGAAACTGAACAAGTTCTCTTAATTTCGTTACATCTGGTTTTCGATTTGGAATTTCTTCAAATCCATGTGGATATACTTCCTCAAATGGAACGTGCACAATTTTGGAAACAGACTTCGTTAATTTTTTTATATCTTCCGCTACTTCCCTTATATTTTTTTCATTCTCAGAACCTATATTAATAATTTCACCATTTACCTTCTCATCCATTGCAAGAATTGTTGCCTCGACCGCATCACTTACATACGTAAAGCAACGTGTCTGCTTCCCATCTCCATATACGAGAATATGGTCACCTTGCAAAGCCGCACGAATAAATCGTGGAATTACTCCTGCGTATGGACCATCTTTCGCTCTTGGACCATAAATATTAAAATAACGAACAATCGTTACAGGTAAGCCTTCTAATGCGTACCCTAAACATAATGTTTCCTCTAACGTTTTACAAATTGCATAACTCCAACGTATTTTGGAAGTTGCACCGTATAAACGATYTCCTTCTTCAGAGAATGGCGGCTCTCCCTTTCCATATACTTCAGAAGTAGATGCAAATACTACTTTCTTCTTCCCTTTTAACGCTGCTTGTAAAATATTTCTCGTTCCATCGAAATTTGTTTCAATAAGCTCTACACTTTTTTCCATTGTAGTTTTGACTCCCAAAATTGCAGCTAAATGAAACACCACATCATGTTGATTTACTAATTCATAAATTGAATTTTTATCTAAAACGCTTATTGGAATAACCCGGAGCTCTTTCATTAACTCATTATGATATTTATTTTTTCCTTTATAGAAGTTATCAACAATAGTAACTTCATAACCTCTTTTCACCAACTCTTCAGCTAAATGCGAACCAATAAATCCTGCTCCACCTGTAATTAAACATTTTTTACTCATACACTCACCTTCTTTACGATTCCACGTGTATCTATTAATCGCTCAATCCCTTTAAAAAGATTCCAATCGATACTAGAGTGATCCGTTACAATTAAAATACAATCTGCTTGTTTAATTCTTTGTTCATCTAATGGAACAGATTGATATAGTGTAGCTCCAATTTCCGCTGTAGAAATATACGGATCATGATATTCTATCTTGTATCCTTCTTTTATTAATAATTGAACAATTGGCAACGCTGGTGATTCTCTCAAATCATTTACATCTTTCTTATACGCAATCCCTACAATTAAAACCGTTGCGGGTGATTGCACCGTACCTTTTACTTTCCCAATTATTTTCTCTGGCATTTCTTCATTAATTACATGTGCCGCCTCAATTAATTGACTAATTGCTCCACTCTTTTTTATTCTCCATTGGAAATATAAAGGGTCTACCGGAATACAATGTCCCCCTATTCCTGGTCCTGGCCAATACGGAGTAAATCCAAACGGTTTTGTAGATGCTGCTTCAAGTGCCTCATAAAAATTAATATTCAAACTTTCACAAAGTATATTTAACTCATTTACTAATGAAATATTAACTAAGCGCTGAATATTTTCAAATAGCTTACACATCTCTGCTACTTTCGGGGAGCTAACGGGAACAACTACATCAAATATAGTGCTATACAAATCCTGTACTTTTTGTTTACACTGCTCGGTTTGTCCACTAATAACTTTTGGAATTGTTTCGACTGAATACTGACTATTTGCTGGGTCAATTCGCTCTGGTGAATAGCCAATATAATAATCTTCTCCTACCTTTTTACCTGTTTGAGAAATAATCGGAATGATAACTTCCTCCAGTGTACCTGGATATGTGGAGCTTTCAAAAATGAAGGTTTGTCCTTTTTGAAGGTTTTGTTGTATATAATAAGAGGCTGAAATGAGGGCACTTAAATCTGGTTCTTTCTGCTCATTAATTGGGGTTGGCACGGTCACAATGACATAATCGCTATGCTTAAAATCTGCAACACCTTTATCTGGTGTATTCACTATTAATTTTCTTTCGTTTATTAAGCCTTGTAATACTTTAGAAGACACATCAGGAATATAACTTTCTCCTTTTATAATTGATTCTATTTTCCTAGTATCCTTATCTAATCCAAGTACAGCATGTCCTTTTTCTGCAAAAAGGACCGCTAAAGGAAGGCCAACATATCCTAATCCAATAATGGTTACTTTACTACTAGCATTCATCTATATTCTCTTCTTCCCTTCTCAATTGTAATATTATATCTCTATCCCTTTCTCCATCCGTAAAACTCCCGCGCTCATTCGTATGCTGTAATAAATAAGCAATCGCCTCAAGCTGATCTCCGAAAATACGATCAAATGCAGGAATTCGTCCGTTTACAAACCCGTGTTGTTCTGGACGTATACGGTTCGGTTTTATAACATCAACAAAATCTATTGCGCTTATAGAAAAATCAGCTAAAATAGCTTTCATTTGAGCTAACGGTGGAATAACGAGGGCCTCGTATCCAATCTTCTCTATTACTTTTTTATGCATAGCATGTGGTACTGCCGTTAATGAGTTGTTCCATAAGTCTGGTCGTTTTGCTACCAAATTCACGAAATATTTCCCCATACTAATTGGATCTGTAGGATGAAACATATCCAATAAACATTGCAAGTCATTTAACGCAACATCATTTCCATCTTCTACAGCACGTAAAAATGGAACTAGGTCTTTCGCACCAATCACAAAATCACCATCTAAAAATAAATAAATATCAGCCGTAGCATGCATGGCTCCTATTGCTCTTGCCACATTGTGCCCAAGTGCTTTTGAAAATTCAAGGACAATAACATTCTCTAGTTTTGCTTGTTTAATTGTCTCCGCATCCGCTCCATTCGCAACAACTATAATTTCATCTATACCTGCTTTTTTCACTTCTTGTATAACAGATCTTATAGTCATTTTTTCTTCTGATACTGGTATAATCGCACTGTATTTCGCTTTTTCCTTTTGTAATAAAACTGGTTTATACTTCCCTATAAACTCTCTATCCCTGTTTCCCTCCGAAAAACCGCCGCGTTTACCATATGTTTCGATTACGTATTGCAAAGCACGCAAATGATCACCCATAATACGACTAGTCGCTTTCGGATAAGGAGAACCAGGTGATGTACCCGTGTGCACAGGACGAACCTTATTCGTGTGAATTACATCGACCGAAGCCATATCGGCAATATCTACTCCTCTAGACATCGCCATCGCTTGAAATAGTGCTGGATCTGCTAAATTCCACCACCCAAGATTCTCAATAACATCCCGATTCATCGCATGTGGAATTGCGATTAAAGAACCAACAACAAGCTCTTTTTTATTCAAATAACGATTCAACATGAATTTCCCAACTGTCGTATAGTGTGGTCTCATCTTTAAATAAACAGACCATGTTAAATTATTCACAACAATTTGATGCCCTTGCTGAACTCCTTTCACGAAACGTTGTAGCTCTTTACTCTCAATAACGATGTCACCATCTAAAAACAATACAATTTCACCTTTTGCTTCTCTAGCTCCAATTGCCCTTCCTACATCATTGCCAAGAGAATGTTTATAATAAATTACATGGCAACTATGCTGTAATGCGACTTCCTTCGTTCCATCTGTCGATCCATTATCTACTACAATAATTTCATACGGCTTCAGCTTCTCCACTTCTACTAAAACTTGTGATAAAGTACTTGCTTCATTATGCGCTGGAATAACAACTGATATTCTCATACTTGTATCACTCTTACCCTTCCAAGCGAACATAAGCAATAATAGGAATACGCACGAGTACATCTTCAGGTGGTCCATAAGAAGGTGATGTACGAACACTTACTGCCCCATCCGTCACAGATAAAAGAATACCTGCAACAATTTCAACAGCTGTCACAACTTGCACTAATTCACCGACATGGTTACGCAATTCATCAGTAAATAACATATATAAGTCTCCTTTCTTACACTTCTTTCATTGATATAATACTTGTAAATGGTAATAAAACTTCAGTTCCTATTCCTTCTTGCAGCGTTAAGAAATCGTCACCAACTGCTACAATAACACCTGTTAACTGTCCAACTGTCACAGTAATTTCTACGTTTTTACCTAAATATTGCTTTGCAATTTCTTTAAAAGGTGATGTATTGCATTCTTTTAAAATGTTACAAATAATAGATTGAAATTGACTTGATTCTATAAACTCTTCCGTAGCTTGCTTAGAATTTCTTTGAATAAATCTCGCGAAGTTTTGCGAAAATAAAAGTCGTTCCACAGCAGGCAGTAACTTGTCATCTAAAAAATAGCCTAATTGTCTATTAAACAGTCGGGATAATTTATGCCAATATTTTCTGAACAGACACATATGCTTCTCCTCCTATTATTTTTAAAGTATAAAAATTTACATCCATACATCTTAATTTATACAAAGCAGGCTTTTTTTGTGATAGGTAAGGCATACATTTTCTAAAAGAAATAATTGTTTCAGAGCATAAAAAAGATAGATGGTTTCCCATCTATCTCTTTTCTAATCTTTAATTTTTAATTGTCACAATGGCAGCTACGCCGTAATATACCGCTCTTGATAATTCTGCTTGTTCGGATATAGAAGCTGTAACAAGGGATCCACCACTTGCCGAAAAATATTTTGCAGCTTCTAACGGAATACCATCTTCTTTCACATCAATATGTGTTCCATCTTGCCAGTCTATTTTCTGCATTGTTGCTGAAAAGTCCCCAGTCACTTTACCAATTTCCTTACCATTCATCTCTAAAAATATCCATTCCCATTTTGTTAAACTTAGTACTTGTTTCAACTCTCCAATTTTCTTTCCATTTATACTATAAAATATATAGAAGTTACGCACGCCCATCTTCTTTTGAACACGCAGCAATCTTTCTCCCGATTGATTATATAAATAAAATTGTTGCTTATGTAGTCCCTTAAAAAGAAAAGAAAGTGCACCTTTCCATATACTTTGAATAAAGGAATTATACTCTTCTTTTAAAAACCCTACTGCCTTGCCATCTAATCCAAAGTACGTTATTACTTGAAATACCCCTACCTCTCTACGAACAACGAACTTTTGTTGTTCAAATAATCTAGAGCTCCCTATATTACAATTGTCCTGTTTAAGCATTTTTGCTCTTCGTTTTTCTATAAAACTATATATTAGTAATCCAAACGCTGGTAGCAAAATACCTATTAATTTCAGGATTTCTTTATCTGAAGTGAATATTGTTCCTTTTTTATATTCCATAACTAATCCAATTACAACGATAATCCATACAATGATAGCTATAAACAAAGTTCGTTTCGCATTGCGTGCATGATGCTTATGTATACTCATAAACCTCCCCCTTTTCCATTTATTTCATTATCGCACCGCACATATATTTCCTCAATGCAAAAAAGACTATCCAAAAGGACAGTCTTTTACACTTCTATATTTCGTAACATCGTATAAATGTCGTTATTCACTTTACCAAATGATTTGATGTTGTTTTGAATGTTAGATAATAACACAACATATACACTACCATTTTTACTAAATCCATTTAAGCAATTCCAACCTGGCATTACACCGTGATTTGAATAACTGCCTGGATCTACATACCAGCCAAATCCGTAATCCTTTTTCACGGCTGTAAACATTTGATCATAACTCTCTTTTGAAATTAATTTTCCTGAGAATAGCGCTTCATTAAATAAATATAAATCATGTGCGCTTGTATATATATCACCACAACCATATAGTTGTGACATGCTCGGAATGTTAGGTGTTGTCATGTTGTTATTCACTATTTTATAACCTGTTGATGGGAACCTTGTTTGCTCTAACGCTTTACCAAAACCAGAATGCTTCATACCAGCAGTAGCAAAAATATGTTGTTTAATATATTCTTCTAATGGTTGTCCACTTACCTTCTCAGCAATGTAAGCAAGTATAGAGTAGTTCGAATCGGAATACTTCCATTTCTCTCCTGGACCGCCAATACGCTTTTGATTCCCTATCCGCTTTATCAGTTCTTCATGAGAGATATCTTCTGTTCCCTGCCCATATTCAGGAATTCCTGATGTATGTGTTAATAAATGTTTTAGCTGAATGCTATTACCTTGAGGAAAATCTGGGATATACTTCGCTACTGTATCTTCTACTTGTAATTTATTCTGATCTTTCAATTGCATAATAGCAGTCGCTACAAATGCCTTTGAAATAGAGCCAATATAAAAGGTCGTTTCTGAATTATTCGGTACTTGCTTCTCTTTATTCGCCATACCGTACCCTTTATTCAAAAGAACTTTCCCGTTCTTCACAATAACAGCTGTTCCACTAAATCCTGCGTTTTGTAAATATTGATCCAATTGAGCGTTTTCATTAATTTCTTGAGGCGGTCCTTCAGCAGGCTGCTCTATAGCTTGCGCTTGTTTCACTTGTTCTTCCTGCTCTTTTTGTTTTTGTGCTTCTTGCTTCTTTTTTTCTTCTTCTTTCTTTTTCAACTCTTCTTGCTTCTTCATTTCTGCTGCTGCTTTTAAAGTTTCCTCTTTTTTATTATGCGCAACAATTTTTGTATACATGAAATATACAAGTGACAGTAGTAGGGCTAGAATGATTGTTCTTTTTATGTATACAATCGACCGATTTGCTTTCCCATTAACAGTATTTTTTTCCTGATCCATGATTACCTTTTTCCCCTTATTTACCGATAATTTAATTCATCTACACAAGACTTATTTCAAATCATTTTCGCAGATTATGGACACTCCATTTTATGTCATCACTACTGTATCACGCACCGAACATATTACCAACCTATATGTTCAAAAAAGAAAAAGAAAATTTATAAAAGTAAGATTCCCTTTAAAAAATTAACAAAAAAAGAGGATATCCTGTAAAAGACTGTTGTTATCAATCTTTTTGGATATCCTCTTATCTAACTATTTACACGTGTTTTTTCATATCATCGGCAACAGATTCAACGTTTGTGCCTACGATAACTTGTACACTTGTATTACTTAATTTCATAACACCTTTTGCACCTGCGCGTTTTAATGCCGGCTCATTTACTAAACCTGCATCTTTCACTTGTAAGCGTAGACGCGTTGCACAGTTATCAATAACTGTTAAATTGTCTTTTCCACCTAAAGCAGCTACATAAGTTTCACCAATTGAACCTGCAACTGGTGCGTCTCCATCTTCAACTAACTCATCATCATCTTCACGACCAGGAGTTTTTAAGTCGAACTTCTTAATTAAGAAGTAGAATACTACAAAGTAAATTGCTGCGTAAATTAAACCGATTCCAGCTAGTAACACTGGTTTTGTTGCAATACCAAAGTTTAAGAAGTAATCAATTGCACCGGCACTAAATGTGAAACCATCGTGAATGCCAAGTGATGTTGTTACGAATAAAGAAATACCTGTTAACACGGCATGAATACCATATAATAATGGTGATAAGAACATGAATGAGAATTCAATAGGTTCTGTAATACCAGTTAAGAATGAAGTTAATGCTAGACCACCTAACATCCCTGTAACCATTTTACGTTTTTCTGGTTTAGCAGCTGCAATCATTGCGAAACAAGCTGCTGGTAAACCGAACATCATAACTGGGAAGAAACCAGTCATAAACATACCTGCTGTTTTATCCCCTGCAAGGAAGCGAGCGATATCACCATTTACAACATTACCTGCTGCATTTGTAAAGTCACCAAATACGAACCAGAAGTATGTGTTCATTACATGGTGTAAACCAATTGGGATTAATAGACGGTTTAATAAACCAAATAGACCTGAACCAACTGCACCTAAATTAACAATTCCATGAGCCAGTGCATCAATACCATTTTGAATTGCCGGCCAAATTTGTGCGAATAGAATTCCTAATATTAGCATCACAACCGATGTAACAATCGGAACGAAACGTTTTCCAGCAAAGAAACCTAACCATTCTGGAAGTTTAATTTTATGGAATTTATTATAAAGGAACCCTGCTATAACACCGACAATAATACCACCTAAAACTTTCATATCCACTTTAGTCGATAATTCGGCTGCCTTAGATACTTGTGTCATTGTATCTGCAAGCTTAGATGGATCTACATTCGCGCTATTGCCTATTAAATCTTGGACTTTACCTAATTTATCTTGTAATTCTGCAGTAGAATATCCCTTACTAAGTGCATCAATACTGTTTTTCATAACAAGATAACCAATTGCACCTGCAAGACCTGCTGCACCACTACCATCAACTGAAAGACCTATTGCAATACCAATTGCAAAAATAAGTGCTAAATTATCAAAAACCGCTGCGCCGGCCTGTGCCATAACAGGAATATTAAATACATCTGGTTGCCCTAAACGAAGCAATAATCCTGCTGCTGGTAGTACTGCGATTGGAAGCATTAACGCTTTACCAATACGTTGTAAAAACTGCAACATTTTAATTCCCCCTATCAAATTTATGAAATCGTTATCATTATAAGTACGCTTTAGAAAACGCTTTCTATTACATAACCATAATAACATATAGTTGTATAGATGTGTAGTTTTTATTTCCGAACTTTTTATGGATAAGTTTTCTATTTCCAAACTGTTATATAAAAGGAAAATTCTCCTTGTTAGCTCCACAATATACAGACAAAAAAACTTATTATCGCACAAATAACTTTCGTTTTATCATTCCACTTTTTCATGTTATTATTTATTTCCGAGCATATCGGGAAAAGTAAACTTAGTTAATTCGAAATAGGAGCGTTGGTACTATGCAGTGCATTGAAACAAACAACTTACAGCAGTTGTTAGAACAAGTAAAACCATATACGAAAAAAGGAAAACTTGCTACTTATATCCCCGAACTAGGAAATGCAGATCCAGCTGATTTAGGGATTGCCATTTTCCATAAAGAAACAGAATATATCCATGCTGGCAACTCACAAACACTATTTACTCTTCAAAGTATTTCCAAAGTAATTACACTTGCACTTGCCCTTTTAGATCGTGGTGAAGAATATGTATTTTCTAAAGTTGGAATGGAGCCAACTGGTGACCCTTTTAATTCTATTATTAAGTTAGAAACGACAAGTCCTTCCAAACCTCTTAATCCAATGATTAATGCAGGAGCACTAGCTATTACAAGCATGTTAGCGGGAAAAGATAACGAAGAAAAAATGGAGCATATTCTTCATTTTGTACGTGAAATAACAGATAATCCTACTATTAATTATTCTTCTACAGTTGCTAATTCAGAATTAGAGACTGCTTACTTAAACCGTTCACTTTGTTACTATATGAAACAAAACAGCATTATCGATTGTGATATTGAAGAACTTATGGATTTATACACTCGTCAATGTGCAGTTGAAGTAAACTGTATCGATTTAGCACGTATTGGCTTAATTTTTGCAATGGATGGATATGATCCATATAAAAAGAAACAGATCATCCCTAAACATATTACGAAAATCTGTAAAACATTTATGGTTACTTGCGGGATGTATAATGAATCTGGTGAATTTGCAATTCGTGTTGGAATCCCTGCAAAAAGTGGTGTAGCGGGCGGCATTTTCGGCTGCGTAAAAGGCGAAATGGGAATCGGTATTTTCGGACCAGCTTTAGATGCAAACGGAAATAGTATCGCTGGTTTTAAAATTCTCGAATTACTTTCTGCCCAAGAAGGTTGGAGTATGTTTTAATTTAGAAGTTATCCTGCTATATTGGCAGGATTTTTTATTTCACGAAAAAGTCCGTTCTACTAGGCATCAACACAATTCAAAAAAACAGTAATAAAAGTTCTCTTTATTATGCATATTTGTTCCCCCCTCCTGAATAATATAGTACAACCTAGCGCTGTATGTGGAGGTGTAAAAGATGAAACTCATATTTCAAATGGAGAAACAACCTGTTCTCGAAAAAACAATTCTCCTTTTCATATTGAGTATTGTAGAAAGTTTGAAACTAAAAGTTGTTTCACTCGATGAAGCTCACCGATACATATTCAATTTAGAAGTGCTTGAACTATTAATGGATCGGAACATCGATGATCAAGTACTAGAACTTATTCATTTCGGAATGGGACTTGAAGACATTTACCATGTACTTCCCGAAGAACTTGAACATAGTATTGAAGAACTGAAATGGCTTTGTATTCAAGTTTTAAGTGAGTACAGTATGCATGATGATGAATGTGCACAACTAATTGAAGATATACGCTAAAAAGCACCTATACAGGTGCTTTTATTTTTTTAAACCTTTTGCGCAAAAATTGGATAATACTTGAAAATTTTCGTTACCTTGAAAAGATTTCACGTCGATATATGCAATTTCTTAGTGTATTTCCAAGGAAATACTCGAATACTGTTTTCTCTATCCTTCTTACAACAATTGATCAATTCCAATAAGAATTAATAACACACCTGCAATTATAGTTGCCCATTTCCCTAAGTATTCAGCTAAAAATCTTTTACCCACATACGTAAAACCGCTAATACAAATAAAACTAAAAATCCCAGAAATACATGCCGTAAGCCAAAGATTTAAATTTGTTACTCCAGCATCAAATCCACCTGCAATATTATTTATGGATAATGCAACTCCTAAAACAATTGCTTCCGAAAAACTAATTGTTTTAGAACCATCAAAATCTGCTTTTTCTGGATCACGTAAAACCCCCATAAGTACACTACTATCTTTAGATCCTACGGTATCTTTTTGACTCAAGAAAGGCTGACATAAAATAAACACCCCAATTATTCCTAAAACAATTGCTCCAATAATGTTTGCTGTGAACTCTGAAATAAATAATGCGATCCAATTCCCAAAAAATCCAGCTAGTAAAGTAAATGAAAATCCAAAAAATGCGATGATAAAATTGTTAAACCACGAAATTCGAATTTTGCGAATGCCATATGCAATCCCAACACCTGCATTATCTAAATTRGACGCAATCCCGATTAAAAAAATTGAAAATAAACCCGCTGTACTCATCGTACAGTCACCCCTTTCTCACTTTTCAATGCATATTATGAAAATGTTGAGCAACTGTGCTTGTCTGTTTCATATACTTGTAATAAATGCTCAACATTTTTTCAACGATAAACAATAGAAAAGGAGTGCCTACATTATGCCCAATGAAAATCCAAATGAGCGGCTCGGTAAATTAATAAAGAAACTGTTAAAGGAGCGCGCTCTATCTATGCGCCAACTAGGAACACTGACAAATATTGATCCTGCAACAATTTCAAGAATAATTAATGGCAAACAACAACCGAAGCAAAACCATTTACAAAAATTCGCAAAATGTCTACAAGTTCCACCGCAATTATTACTTGATGAAATGTATCCTGACTCTCCACACATAAATAAAGAAAAAGCAGATATGTACACATCTCTCGATACAATTCAGCAAACATTACAATCCTCTAACCTATTCGACTTCGAGTACACAACAACTCGTGTGAAACAAGAACTTGAAAATTACGAGCGCTATGCTCAAACTACTGAAGGCGAAAAACGTATTCACGAGAGTTTCAAAAGTAAACTAGAACAAATTGATAGTGCTGGCCCTTTCATTGAACAATTAACAAGTATGTATCAACAATTTTGTACAGAAACCATTTCAAACGAAGAACGTGCAATTATTGGGGGTGCCTTACTATATTTCATTTTATCAACAGACATTATCCCCGATTATCTTTTTCCAATTGGCTATTTAGATGATGCCATTGCCGTTGAATTAGCTAAAGAGAAATTAATTGAAGTCAAACGAAGAACATAAACAGCATAACAAGCTATTTCAGATATTGAATTTATCCACCTCTGAAATAGTTACAAAAAAATCGTACAAGCATACTCACTCGCACGATTCAAAAATCAAACTATTTTCTCGTATGACACCATTCATATATAAAAGCAGTAATTACTTTTGTAAATTCAATTAACTGCTCCACTTCAACTTTCTCATTTACAGAGTGTGCTTCTTCTAGTGTGCCTGGTCCATAAATAATCGCTGGAATGTGGAACTCACTAAACCAACCGCCATCAGTTACCGTTGCTGACATATCTAAAATTGCATTTTTAGATAAAATAGATTCATGTACTGAACTTAGAGTTTTTACAGCAACATGTTCGCTATCTACTTCTAAAGAAGGAAAAATTTCGCCACGATCCACAATCATTGATTCTCCGCCCCACTTAAATTGTGGTGGGTTCTCGCTTAACCATGGATCTGCTGCTGCCACTTTTCCTAAATACTCTTCTATTTCTTCTATTATTTGTTCATGCGTTTCATTTGGATAAAAATGTACGGTTATCCACAATCGGCACTCATCCGCAATAAATGCCGCATGACGTCCTCCTTCAATAACAGCTGGATTAATTGTAGTTGTTCCAGATGGATAGCCTTCATATGTTTTCATGACTGCCCAATGACGCTCTAATTCTTGTAAGCTTTGCACAATTTTCATCATTTTCTCAATCGCACTCGCTCCAAATAGACGTCCTCCAGCATGGATCATTTGTCTACGTGTTGCATCATGAAACGTTTGCGGGCTTTTCACAGTAATCCATCCAGTAATTACGCCGCCCTGTCCTTGCATATGTAAATCACTCGTATCCACTACTACTGCAAAATCAGCATCATAACCACGCTTACAACATTGAAGTGTCCCTGCTTCTCCTACTTCTTCGCCAATTACCGATTGAAAAATTAAATCCCCAGGTAATTCAATCCCCGCTTCTTCTAAAAGCTGAATAGCAAATAAGGCTCCAGCTAGTCCACCTTTCATATCTGCCGCGCCTCTCCCAACTAACCAACCATCTGTTATAAACGGCTCAAACGGATTTGTTTCCCACGGCTCGTCCTTTGATACTTCTGCAACATCTATATGCCCATTAATAATGAGACTTTTATGTGACTCACTTGCTGTCCCTTTTTTCACTCCAACAACATTCGGATCATTCGGATATACATCCCATTTATCAATACTAAAATTTCGTTTTTTTAGAAACTCTGCCACAAATTCTTGCGCCTCATTTGTATTTCTTGCTGGTGGTGCTGGTGTTTCAAAGCGAATTAAAGCTTTTGTAAGTTCTAGTAGCTCGTCTTTTCGTAAATCAATTTGTTTTAATAGCTGTGAAACTTCTTGATTCATTGCTAATTCCCCTTTACATACGTAGTATGTTTCCAGCTTTATTTTCACAAAAAAAGAGACTGTTTACAATCTTACAGTCTCCAAATTAATCAATATTATAAAGTGAAACTATAATTAGTGGGGGGTGTTCACCCCCCACTAATTATTAGCCTTCACCAATCGGGCGTTTACGGGCAGTTGATCTCCCACCTAACTTCTTTGCTCCAGCCGAATTTTGAGGTGGGAGTTTTACTGCCCGTTAATGCGGGGTAAACTTTCTACTTCTGTTGTATTTGTCTTTTCAATATGTTCTACTTTACTTCCCTTATTTCTTGTAGCACGGTAAAACAGTAAGCAAATAATCATAAATGGAATACCACAATACAATGCCATTCTTTGTTCCGGAATAAAAGCCATAGCAACAATTACAGTTAAATTTAATACTAACGCAAGAATTGGAACAAATGGATACAGTGGTGTTTTAAATTTCAAATCCTTAATATCTCCGCCCTGCTTTAAGTATGTCCTTCTAGCTAATAGGTTAGATAAAGCAATAGATGCCCAAACTAATATCGCTCCGAACCCTGCAATTGAAAGAAGCCATAAATAAACTGTATCTTCCGCATAAATACCTGATAGTAATGAGAGACACCCTACAAACGTACTTACAATCAATGCATAAATAGGAACACCGTTTTTAGATAATTTACCAAAAATCGGGCTAATCATTCCTTGATTCGACATCGACCATAGCATACGGGAAGTTGCATATAATCCTGAATTCGCAACCGATAGTACAGCTGTAATAATAACGAAATTTATAATATCAGCCGCATAAGGAATACCAATTTTATCAAATACAACTACGAATGGACTTTCTATCACGCCTGCTTGCTGCCAAGGAAATAGTCCCGCAAGAATAAAAATAGATAGTACAAAGAAAATAAGTATGCGCCAAACTGTATTATTAATTGCCTTCGGGATAGTTTTCTCTGGATTTTCACTCTCACCAGCTGCAATACCAACTAGTTCTGTTCCTTGGAAGGAAAAGTTAACTGCAATCATCGTAATTAAAATAGCTGATAATCCATTTGGAAACAATCCACCATAATCAGTAAAGCTAGAAAACATCGGTGCTGGCTCATTTCCTTTCATATCTAGAAAACCAAACATTGCTGCCCCGCCTAAAATGATAAATGCAATAATTGTAATTACTTTAATACTTGCAAACCAGAATTCAACCTCCGCAAAACTTCTTGAAGATAACGCATTAATAACAAAGAGCAACACTGCAAACACTACACACCAAATCCATGACGGTACATCCGGAAACCATCGTTTCATTAAAATACTAACTGCAATTAATTCAATACCTATCGTAGCCGTCCAGTTTAGCCACGACATCCATCCCACTACATAACCTGCTGCAGGGGAAATGTGCTTTGTAGCATACGTTTGATAAGATCCTGCATCAGGCATCGCAACTGCTAACTCTCCAAGACAGAGCATCGTTAAATACATAACAAATCCACCGACAAGATACGCTACAATCGCTCCTCCAGGTCCAGCTTCATGAATTGTATAACTGGATCCTAAAAAAAGCCCAGTACCAATAACCCCTCCGAGTGCAATCATAAATATGTGCCGACTTTTCAATTCCCTTTTTAATCCTTGGTTTTGATCCATTATATAAATCCCCCCTTTTCACTTTGCAAACCCTTTTAATGTAAGCGTTTTTAAAACCCTTCATAGTAAAAATAATTATTTAAAAGAGCAAAAATACATATTACTACTATTAATCACTACCTGTTATTAAAAGGTCATCCCTCACTGTTATTAATAGTTTTTGATCAGCGATAGCTTGTCCTTCTACCACTTCTAATGATTCGATATAACCACTGATTCCCACTTTAATTTCCACTTGCTGCTTATCTATTGTTTCAATTAACGCTAATTTTTCCCACTCATATACGTAAGAACTTTCAGTAACAAATAATTTCTCTACTTTCCCGTAACAAGGACTATACACGCCTTCTATAACCGTCTTCACTTTATAAATTCCTCCCTCTTATTAATTGGCACTGAAACGTTGCATAACCTATAAAGATTCCTAATCCCCCTACTCTTTAAATTTAGAGATCTCAACTACTATTCATGCAAAATACGTACCAACCTCAACACCTATGTAAAATTGGGATTTCTTACGAAAAAAATCTGCATAACCGCAAAATTTTTCTATCATTTGAAAAGTTTTAAGAGAAAATAGCAAAAAAAATTTTGCGATTTTATAAGAATTTTAATAAAATTATAAAAAGTCAGTCTTCATAGGGTATAACGAGGAGAAGATAATACATGCATACAGAAGAAATCAATTTTAAAAAGATTATTGAAATGAATATGCTATATGAAACTTTACTAAATGAACTAGATATTGGGATTCATATTATTAATGAGGAAAGTAAAACGATTATCTATAACCGCAAAATGATGGACATTGAATCAATGGATCGTTCTGATGTGCTAGACAAAAATCCTTTAGAAGTATTTGCATTTGAAGAAAATAAAAATAGTACTCTTATAGAAGCATTAAAACTTGGAAAAACAAACAAAAATATAAAACAAACGTATTTTAACAATAAAGGACAAGAGATTACGACGATTAACGATACTTTTCCTATAATAGAAAATGGAAAAATTAAAGGCGCTATTGAAATTTCAAAAGAGATTAGTCATTTAAAGCAAACAATGAAAACGAACCTTTCTCGCAAACAAAATACTAAGTTTACCTTTGATCACATAATTGGTGATTCTAGAGCTATTCAATCGGTCATTGCAGAGGCAAAGAGAGTAATACGTACATCCTCCTCCATACTTATCATTGGAGAAACAGGGACCGGTAAAGAGCTATTTGCGCAAAGCATCCATAATGAAAGCCAGCGTTCAACAAAACCATTTATTTCGCAAAACTGTGCCGCTATACCAGAAACCTTAATGGAAAGTCTACTATTTGGTACAAATCGAGGTGCTTTTACAGGAGCAATAGATAAACCTGGTTTATTTGAAGAAGCAAACGGCGGGACTTTGTTATTAGATGAGATCAACTCATTAAGTCCAACACTTCAAGCTAAATTGCTGCGGGCTATACAAGAAAAAACAATACGAAGAATCGGAGGCACACAAGAAAAAGAAATTGATGTTCGTATTATAGCAACTATTAATGAAGATCCTCTTGAAGCCATAGCACACAATCGATTAAGACAAGACTTATATTACCGATTAAGCGTTGTTACTTTATGTCTTCCGCCTTTACGGGAACGAAAAGAAGACATTGCATATCTTGTTCAACACTTTATTGAAAAATACAATATCCAATTTGATCTTAGCGTAAAAGATGTAGATTTAAACGTAAATAACTTTTTCTATAAATACGATTGGCCTGGTAATGTGAGAGAACTAGAACATATAATTGAAGGCTCCATGAACTTAATAGAAGATGAAGATATCATTACAGCTTTCCATATGCCAACGCACTTTCGCGAACTAGCAAAAAAGGAACTCAATATGCAGACTCCGCTAACTAGTCACAATACTGATACGCCACAAAATTTAAAACGTATAATCGAAGAAATGGAAAAGAAATATATCCATCAAATTCTTAAAGAAAATAAAGGTAATATCTCACAAGCCGCAAAGTTTTTAGGATTGAGCAGACAAAACTTACAATATCGAATTAAAAAATTGCATTTACACATATGAAATAAAGTGAAACTTTGATCAGTGGGGGTTTTGTCCATCCCCCACTGATTATTAGCCCACACCAATTGGGCGTTTACGGGCAGCACGACTCCCACCTAACTCCCTCGCATTCGCCGAATTTTGATGTGGGCGTCTTACTGCCCGCAAATAGCGGGATGAATATTTCTCCAAGTGTAAGTACCCATTTGGGAAAATATGTTATAATATACATGCAACATGCTAGAAAGGGGCTATATATATGAGTAATGATAAAAAATTAAAGTTACTACACTATTTAGGTCTTTTCCCTACCATTCTATGTATAATGCTATTCATTGATATGAGCAGCTTTCCTCATGCAAAGCTATTAGGCATAATTAGTGGCTCCTTTGCAGCTATTATGCTTGCTGCTTTTTGGAATTTGAAGCTACTTATGAAGAAAGAAAAATCTTCTTAATTTCAAAGTGCAAAAAAATCGAGCCTGATCAGCTCGATTTTTTTACTTATTATTAAAATTTAACATTCTCCAAGTACAACCCGCTCGCCTCAGCAAGACAATTAATTTGATTACGTTGTTTTTCCTCTAAAATGTTTGGAATTGCGTCCGCCTCTAATTGTCCTAATCCAACTTCAATTAATGCTCCAACAATTTTTCGCACCATGTTATGAAGGAATCCGTTACCACTTACTCTAATTTGTACAAATCCTGATTCTTCGAAAACATCAAGTGTATACACTTCTCGAACCATAGATTTTTTCTTAGACTTTGCATTTGAAAAAGCAGTGAAGTCATGTGAACCAATTAAATGTTTCGCAGCTTCTTTCATGCTTTTCACATTTAATTGTTTATTCACATGCATGCTGTATTTACGCATAAATGGGTTCGTATGCTCTTCATTCCAAATTTTATACAGATATGTTTTTGCTTTAGAATTGTAACGAGCATGGAAACGATCTGGTACTTCTTCTACACTCGTAATACTAATATCATTTGGTAAATATTGATTTAAATACTTTTTCACTTTATGTTCTACTAACTTCTCATCACTTTGAAAGTTAGCTACTTGATTCAAAGCGTGTACACCAGCATCCGTTCTACTACAGCCGATAATTTCAGTTTCTTTTCCGACCATTTCAGATATTATACTTTCGATTTTCCCCTGAATCGTATTGTCATTATTCCCAAGACGTTGCCACCCTTTATAACGCGCACCGTCATATTGAATCGTCAATTTATAATTGTTCATCGTATTCTCCTTACTTCCATTCGCTAAATAAAATATACCCTCACATAACTCCTGCTTTGTGAGGGACATATCCTTATTGAATGTTACTTTCTAACAAGTTTCACTACATTTTCTACATGAGCTGTATGCGGGAACATATCAACTGGTTGCACATACTCCACTTCATAACTCTTCATTAATGTTTGTACATCACGTGCTAATGAAGATGGATTACAAGACACGTAAACAACTTGTTTCGGTTTCACTTTTAAAATCGTTTCAAGTAATTTATCATCGCAACCTGTACGCGGTGGATCGACAACAATGACATCTGGACTCCAGCCTTCTTTCACCCATTTCGGTAACCATTGTTCCGCTTTACCAGCTTCATACTTTGCATTTGTGAATCCGTGGCGTTTTGCATTTTTCTTTGCATCTTCAATCGCTTCTGGAATTACATCCATACCACGTACTTCCGCTGCATCATTCGCAAGCCAAAGTCCAATCGTACCGACACCGCAATACGCATCCACAATCTTCTCGTTTCCTGTTAAAGCAGCTGCTTTTTTCGCTTCATCGTATAAAACAACCGTTTGTTCTGGATTTAATTGGAAGAATGCGCGTGCTGATAATTCAAATGATAAATCACCTAGTGTTTCTTGAATTACTTCTTTTCCAGCTAATTTAAATGTTTTATCACCGAAAATAACAGACGTTTTACGCCAGTTTACGTTTTGCATAATTGATTTAACACTTGGCATTTGTTTTTGTACTTCTGCGATAAATTGATCTTTATTTGGTAATTCTTCTTTTGTTGTAATAAGTGTGACTTGCACTTCCCCTGTTTGAACTGCAGTACGTGTCACAATTGTGCGTACTAAACCTTTTTGTTTTTTCTCATTGTAAATAGAAACATTTAATTTTTCTAATATACGTCTTACAACTTTTGTCGCTTCATTCGTTGCTTTATGCTGAATCATGCAATGAGAAATATCAATTAACTGATGTGAGTTTTGCTTATATAACCCTGTAATAACCTTTTCGTCTTTACGCCCCACTTGCAATTGACTTTTATTACGATAATGCCATGGATTTTCCATACCAAGCGTTGGGCGAATTTTCTCTTCTAGACTGTCATTCATATACTTCTCGAATGCTTGTACAACGATATCACGCTTTTGATTTAATTGTTCTTTATAATCTAAGTGCTGCAATTGGCAGCCACCACACTCCTCATATACTGAACATGGTGCTTTCACACGATGTGGTGATGATTTACGAACTTTTTTCACTTTCGCTTCAGCGAAGCCACGCTGAATTTTCGTTGCTTCAGCAACAACTTCTTCTCCTGGTAATGCCCCTGGAATGAAAACAACTTGTCTCTTAAAATAACCAACGCCTTCTCCGTTAATCCCAAGACGTTTAATTGTCACAGGAAACGTTTGACCAACTTCCAACTTACTCTCTTGTTGCTCTTGTATCATTATTACACCTCTACTCTATACTTTTCCATAAATATAACGCTGCATAACTGCAATATGGTTCACACTCTTGTTTCACTTTTTCTAAAAATGCATCATCAGGCTTATTATCTAATTGAAATACACCTTGAAGTGCACGCCTAATCCCGATATCTGCTTCTGGAAACATGTTTTTCCGGCCAAGCCCAAACATTAAAAAGTTTTGCACTGTCCATGCTCCAATACCCCTTATTGGTAACAATTGTGCCGATACTTCTTCTTCTGTTTCGTTTTCTATCCTTGCTAAATCTAATTTACCGTCTGCAATATGTTTTGCTAATCCTACTATATATTCGGCTTTTCGCTGACTAAACTTCTGCTCTCTCAATTCCTCTATTGAAATATTCGCTACTCTTTCTGGTGTTGGGAAAAAGAAAACGCCGTTCTTCTCTGTCCCATATCGTTTTACAAATTGATCTGTTAGCACCGTAGCAAATTTCAAATTTATTTGTTGATGAATAATACAACGAAGAAGACAAGCGAAATAATCAAACTCTAATATAATTGGAGTATAAGCATATGTTTCAAACAGTGGACGTAATGATGTGTTTAAAAAATGATCTTGTATATTTTGAAACGGTTCATTCCAGTGAAAAATGGACCTCATTCGTTTCATTACTTTCTCTTGATCTCCTGCCTGACTAGAAATCCAAAACTGTGGATTTTGAACAGTACCAATCCCTTGCAAACGAACAACAATTTGTTCTTCGTCTATAAAAAGCGGGACATAAATTACTTTCTCGTCTAATTGAATGACGTTTAACGGGTCGAAAGCTAAACGCTTTAGCACTTCTTCAAAATGGTACGGATATTCTAACGTAACATGTTCGCTCCACATACGTTTCCCCATCCTTTTTACACATCATTATAGCATGAGAAAACCGCAAGCATACATGCTTACGGTTGATTGCTTTTTACTAAATCATCTAGGCTTTTAAAATGATACCCTTTCTCGCGCAAATCATCAATGATTTTCGCAAGTGCTTCTGCATTATCTTTTGATATTGCATGAAGTAACAAAACAGATCCTGGATGAATCATAGTCATTACATTATTATGAGCGTATTGCCATCCTCTTTGCTGATCTACTTTCCAATCAAGAAATGCAAGCGACCAAAACACGTTATGATATCCCATTTCTTTCGTAAGAGCTAACGTTCTTTCGCTAAATACACCTCGCGGAGGGCGTACATATTTCACTTCTTTTTGCCCCGTTACTTTTTTAATCTCTTCCGTTACGCTCGTTAATTCTTCACGAAGTTTTGCATCATTTACTGTTGTAAAATCTGGATGACTCCAAGAATGATTACCAATAATATGTCCTTCATTTTTCATTCTTAATAATAAATCTTTTTGTGTTTTTATATAATGTCCCGTCACAAAGAAAGTTGCTGGTACTTTTTTCTCCTTTAATACATCTAAAATCTTTCCTGTGTATCCATTTTCGTATCCATTATCAAATGTTAAATAAATATCTTTTTTCTTCGTATCTCCTAAATAAAACCCACCATTTTTTTGTAGTAATTCTGTATATAGTTTCCCTGCATCTGGCACCGTTTCATTTTTAGGACGTGGGATTCCCCAGTTATGTGGTGTATTCGTATAAGCAAATGTTGAAACTGGAACAAGTGCCATCATAATTGAAAAAATGAGACCTATATATAACCATTTATATTTCATAAATAGTCTCCTTTCCATATATAATCGTACCTGTAGTTTCTGTTTCCCTGCTTTCTTTCATGCTGAACATGTTTTTCTATATATACCAAAAAATGCACCTCGAATAATTCGAGATGCATTTCTCTTTACTTAAATACAGGTTCTTTAAAGCTCGCCAATTTTTCAAGTGATGTTTTATCAACATCAGCATGTAGACTTTTACCATGAGAATCCATCGTTACAACTGCTTTAAAACCATCGATACGTAAATGCCACATTGCCTCTGGGATACCGAATTGTAAGAAATCAACATCTTTCACTTCTTTAATACATTCAGCATAATATTGTGCTGCACCACCAATTGCATTTAAGTACACACCACCGTGTTCTTCTAAAGCTGCTAATGTTTTAACACCCATACCGCCTTTACCAATCACAGCACGAATACCGAACTTTTTCATAATATCGCCTTGATATGGCTCTTCACGAATGCTTGTCGTTGGACCTGCCGCTTTAATTTGCCAATTGTCATTCTCATCTTTCACTACAACTGGACCGCAGTGATAAATAATTTGTCCCTTTAAATCTACTGGACAATCGTTATCCATTAAATGTTTATGAATCGCATCACGTCCTGTATACATCATGCCGTTAATTGTAACAACATCACCAACACGAAGTTCACGAATTTGCTCTTCTGTAATTGGAGCTTGTAATACGATTTCACGCTGCTCTGTTTGTTCTTGCGCAGCATCTTGCTGAAGTGTATCTTCACCTTCCTGGTACAACCAATCCATAATTTCACCTGTTTCAGGATGAATTGTTACACCAAGACGACGATATGCCCAACAATTATATGCAACAGATACGTAGAAGCTCGCTGGCAAACGATTATATACTCCAACTTTGCAACCTAATAAAGTTGTTTCTCCGCCAAATCCCATCGTACCAATGCCAAGCTTATTTGCATTCTCTAATACGTACTCTTCAAGCTTTTGTAATTCTGGAATTGAATTTACATCATCTAATGTACGGAATAATTGATTTTTTGCTAATTCGTAACCTGATGTGCGGTCTCCCCCGATACCGACGCCGATTACCCCAGCGCTACACCCTTGCCCTTGCGCTTGATATACTGCATGAAGAAGGCATTTACGAATTCCTTCTAAATCACGCCCAGCTCGTCCAAGTCCTTCTATTTCACAAGGCAAGCTATATTGAATATTTTTGTTCTCACAGCCCCCGCCCTTTAAAATTAAACGTGCATCAATGTAATCTTTTTCCCATTGTTCAAACTTAATAACAGGTGTACCTGGTCCTAAATTATTTCCGCTATTGTCTCCAAAAAGAGAATCAACAGAGTTTGGACGAAGTTTACCATCTTTTGTCGCCCGCTCAAGCGCACTATAGATAGCTTCCTTCAGTTTTAATTGATTCACACCAACTGGTGTATAAATTTTAAACGTTGGCATCCCTGTATCTTGGCAAATTGGCGAGATATTATCATCTGCCATTTTAATATTATTCGTAATTGTGCCAAGTGCCATCGCCGAACGAGTTCCTGCATTTTCTCGTTCTTTCGCTTGTTGAATTGCGCGACGAACATCTTTCGGTAAGTTCGTTGACGTTTCAACAATTAGTTGATACATGCTTTCTTGAAGCTTTTCCATTGTTACTTCCCCCTCAATTGTGAACGCTACCAAAACGTTATGAAATGAAAATTCCATTGTTATACTCTTCAGCTGTTTATTTATCCCGCTATTTGCGGGCAGTAAGACTCCCACCTCAAAATTCAGGTGGAGCAAAGAAGTTAGGTGGGAGATCAACTGCCCGTAAACGCCCGATTGGTGAAGGCTAATACTCAGTGGGGAATGACCCCCACTGAGTAAAGTTTCACTTTATTTCACGCCATTAAAGGTTAAATGAAATTTTTCACAACTTGATTATACCTTTTTTTCTATATTCCTTCTATTATCCGTACAGAAAAAGGCTGCCAATTTTGTAGTGGCAGCCTTTTTAATATATTATTCGTCTTTTTTAAATTGCTCACATTTCAGTTCTAATTCATCTAACATTGCAAGAAGACGATCTACATCTTCCAATTCTACCTCTTCTGGTTCAATCGTATCAATTACTTCAATGAACATATTTAAACGTTTTTTCAAATATACTAGTTGTGAATCTTTATCTTGAATTGCTTTTCCCATGAAGGCACTCTCCTTTTAATTCGAGTTGCTTTTATTATACCGCAAAAATGATGGATATGGGCATGTAATTTCATCAAATTTGTCGCAGTAATTCATTATAATGTAAGCCCTCTCTCTTTTTTCACAAAAAAGTTTCACTTTATAAAAAGCACATATTCTTCTATTATAGAGAATGGACAAATTGTTATTTCAATAGTCAAAGGAGTATTTCATATGACGATATCACAAATAATGAAGCCGATTACTCCTTCTTACGATCCATGGGAAGCGTATATGGACCTTGAAGAGTACGGCAAACTACTATTAACAAACGTTGAGTTTACAACGACGACGTTATGCAATATGCGTTGCGAGCATTGCGCTGTTGGTTACACATTACAGCCGAAAGATCCAAATCCGCTTCCGATGGAGCTTTTATTAAAACGATTAGATGAGATTCCTTATCTACGTTCTTTAAGTATTACAGGCGGAGAACCTATGCTTTCAAAAAAATCCGTCGACAACTATGTAACACCACTCTTAAAATACGCCCATGAACGAGGCGTTCGCACTCAAATCAACTCAAACTTAACTATAGATTTAGCACGTTACGAACAAATTATTCCCTACTTAGATGTATTGCACATTTCACATAACTGGGGAACAATCGATGACTTCGTTGAAGGTGGATTTGCAATGATGGAGCGTAAACCTACTTATGAACAGCGCGCTAAATTATTTGAAAGAATGATTACAAATAGTAAGGCTCTATCAGAGGCAGGTGTACTCGTATCAGCCGAAACTATGTTAAACAAACGAACTCTACCACATATTGAACATATTCACCATCAAATCGTTGAAGAAATGGGCTGTAAACGTCATGAAGTGCACCCGATGTATCCGAGTGACTTCGCTAGCACACTTGAAATTTTAACAAAAGAAGAAATTCGAAATGCAATTGAACATTTATTAGAGATCCGTGATGAAAATGTATGGATGTTATTTGGAACATTACCTTTCTATGCATGTAGTGATGATGAACGTGATTTATACACATTGAAGAGATTACATGAAAGTAAAAATGTAACTGTCCGCAATGATCCCGATGGTCGTTCTCGTTTGAACGTAAATATTTTCGATGGAAATATTATCGTGACCGATTTCGGTGATGTCCCGCTTCTAGGTAATGTACAAACAAATACACTACAAGAAGCTTACGACAAATGGTGTGACTCAAAAACAGCAAAATCATTAAGTTGCCATTGTCCTGCCGTGAAATGCCTTGGACCAAATGTTCTTGTAAAAAATAGCTACTATCCAAAAGAAGATTTCTTATCAAAAACATCAAACATTATGTTATAAAGTGAAACTTTAATCAGTGGGGGTTTTATTCATCCCCCACCGATTATTAGCCTTCACCATTCGGGCGTTTACAGGCAGCAGGGCTCCCACCTAACTTCTTTGCTCCAACCGAATTTTGAGGTGGGAGTTTTACTGTCCGGCAAATAGCGGGATAAATAAAAAACGTCAGCTTATAGGCTGACGTTTTTTATTTCATTGTGAATGTGATGAAGAAACAAATTTAAAAAATAAATGATCATGAATTGGAATAGCAGCTCCGATTCCTTGAGATGTAATATTTTTCACGACAAGCCTTTTTTGATTCCCTTTTAACACAAGGTAGACTTCTCCAAATGTTACTTTTCCTTTTTCATTTACTGCTGGTGTATACGCATATAAATATCCAAGTTGACTTGGACTAATATTATAAACACGCTCATGTCCGGTACCATAACCAATGGTTGTTTTAAATGAAAGTGGCAATTGTACTTTTTCAAGCGCTTTTAGAAGCATCATTTTTTTCACATCTGTAGCATCTTTCATATCTGCTGTTAAATCACCTTCGATTGTCTTTTGGGTTTCTTGCTTATAGCGAAGTGGGTATAAGCGATCACCTCCGCGATTATCATATACATTCCGATTTACTTGCTTATATTCCCAATTAATCGATGTGTCTATTGACTCATAATTTAATGCCCATTGACCTAAATAAATTTTCGCCCGGTATCCTACCGCAAGCGGTGCATTCGAAATTGTTGTTTCATTAAACATTCGAATTAAATCAGGGTTTTCAATTTTTATATTTGCTGTTTTCAATAATTCTTGCGCAAACTTACTTGGCTGTAAACGCGGTAAATCTTGTGCGTCATTTGGAAATGTATTATCTTTTGAAATATTTAAAACAGATGAAGGCATTTTTACTTCTACCGGTGTCTTTGCAAAACTACTGTTAGGAAATAATAAAATAAACGAGACCATGGTTGAAAGACATATGCTGTATACTCGTTTCACCTGTCTGGCTCCTTCCTACATAAAGGTATATAAATCTGTATTTATTGTTTTCCCTCTGAAGCATTGTTATCCCTATTTTTCATAATAAATAAAAACCAATTCCCATAATGACATACGCCGCTAATAAAGTGCCTCCTTCAAACCAGTTTGTATCCCCATCATTTGAAATCGCAATGGTTAAGAAAACAGCTGTAATCATAGAAACAAGTTCAGGTATTGTAAATACTAAAGGCATCTTTTGTGCAAAAAGCATCGAAAGAAGTACTAACACAGGAGCAACAAACATAGCGATTTGTAATGTAGAACCTACTGCAATTTCTACTGCGATATTCACTTTATTTTTATATGCCATAATAATCGCAGATGCATGTTCTGCTGCATTACCAACAATTGCAACGATAATAACCCCTATAAATAACTCTGACCAGCCAAACGACTTTGCGACCGTTTCAAAAGTATGTACGAGTGCCTCTGACACATAAGCAACTGCAAGTGTTGCTATCGCTAAAACGAGTAGCGCTTTACCTTTGGACCACTCTGGCTCTTCCTCATGTGCTACTTCATCACTTTTATGTTGATATACACCACGGTGCGTAACTAACTTAAATAGCAATGCAGCAAGGTACATAATAATCATGATAATAGAAACACCAATACTTAATTGATACGTCTTTCCAGCATCCATCTTCATTGAAAAAATCTCCGGAATAACAAAGGCTACGACAACAGCAAATATTAATAAAGCTGAATTATGTCTTGCATCATAAACATTGAAACTTTGCCTTTTATACTTAAGGCCACCTATAAAGAAGGATAGCCCTCCTACCAGTAATAAGTTTCCAAGTACAGAACCAGTTAAGGAAGCTAAAACAACTTCTGTTAATCCTGCCTGAAGTGCAAAAATTGAAATGATAAGTTCAACGGCATTACCGAAAGTGGCATTTAATAAACCACCTATCCGAGGCCCAGAAACGATTGCTAAACTTTCTGTCGCCCTCCCCATAAAACCAGCTAATGCAATAATAGTAATGCAGTATACAGCAAACATAATGGTTTGTGGCCAATGAAGTGTTTTTCCGATTACAGAAAGTGGTACACCTATAAGCGCTACTGTAAGAAATATTTTATTAAACATGCTTTTCATCCTTCCATCGTATGTATTTCTCCTCGATATTATTATTATTCATCTCCTAACTTGTCCGATTTCATCACAATTACGTTTAAAAAATCGGATTGAAGAAAACAGTATGAAAGATATTTAAATTATCTTGTTCAGACAGAAAAAATTACGAATTATGAAAAGAGGCTAAAAATATGCACTTAAAAGAAAAAATCGCAACTATTATTCAAGGTCAACGTACTGGTGTATTATCTACTGTACGTAACGATAAGCCACATAGCGCCTTTATGATGTTTTTCCACGAAGATTTTGTACTATATGTTGCAACAGATCGAAATTCAAAAAAGATAACAGATATCGAAAAAAATCCCAATGTACATGTACTACTTGGACGCGAAGGAAAGAAATTAGATGAAGATTACATTGAAGTTGAAGGTATAGCTTCCATCGAAGAAGATCAAACATTAAAAAACAAATTTTGGACTAATAGCTTAAAACGCTGGTTACTAGGTGCGGAAGACCCTAATTACGTACTAATAAAAATTAATCCCGATACAATTTATTACATCGATAGTGCCGGTACGACCGAGCCCGAGTTTTTACGACTATAAAATAAAAACAAGCCCCCTTAGGTGGGCTTGTTTTGTCGAAAGGTTCTTCTGAAAAAAACAATAAAATAGGTGGAACTTTCTAAAGATTGTGTTATATAATAGCAGTAACTTAAATAAACTGTATTAAAACAGATTGAGGGGAGAAATAAAAATTGATGAAAAGAGAAGAACGAAAAAACATGATTGAGTTTATTGAAAAGAAAAAAGGGATTGAACGTGACGAATTATTATTTATGACAGATGATGAAGTAGAGCATATTTATAATGTAACGTACTTTTTATATGAAGAAATAGCAGAGTAGCATAATAAACCCCCACCTTATTAAAAATATAGGACGGGGGTTTATTTCGTTATTTATACATGAGAATGATTTTCATGTATAATAATGTAAGATTGGAGGAATTTCCCTATGAGTTCATGGCTATTATTCGCACTATTATCAGCAATTGCTGCTGCCCTCGTATCTATTTTTGGAAAGATTGGCTTAGATGGAATCGATGCCAACGTCGCAACAACGGTTCGCTCTATTATTATGGCATTATTTATGGTAGGAGTTATTATTATACAAGGTAAATTTCAAAATATCGGTGATGTTCTCTTAAATAAAAAAGCACTGCTATTTATCACATTAAGTGGAATCGCTGGTGCTTCGTCATGGCTATTTTATTTTCTTGCATTAAAAACAGGAAAAGTTTCACAAGTAGCACCTATCGATAAATTGAGTGTAGTATTTTCCATTATTCTCGCGATGATTATATTAGGTGAAAAGTTAAACTTTATGACTGGTATTGGTGTAGTCTTTATTACAGCTGGTGTATTATTTATTGCTTTCAGCTAAAAAACCGCTATTATTAGCGGTTTTGTCTTTTCCTTATGTAAATCCACACAACCAATGTTACAATTGCCGAAACTAATAAAATCCATATTCCATAATGATGTAAACTATATTCAACAAAGCGCCACTTCTCTCCCAGTTTCCAACCTAGGCCAATAAAAACACTTATCCAAATTAGTGCACCACCGTAAGCATACAAACAAAAACGCCACCATGTTAAATTTGAAACTCCAGCAAAATATGCTGTTAAATGACGTACTCCTGGTATAAAGTATCCAATCATTAAAAGAAATGGACCGTATTTTTCAAATAAAATATGTGTTTTTTCAATATGATGTTCCTTAATTCTAACTTTCGGACCATATTTTTTTAAAACAGGGAGCCCAAGTTTTAAACCTAATATGTAACTTAATGTAATGCCAAGCATTGCCCCTGCCATTCCACTTAAAAAAGCAGCTGTTCCTGACATAACTCCTTTTGAAATGTTATATCCAATAAAAGTCAATAAAAACTCATCCGGTATAGGTAATCCAACAATCCCGCCAGCTAGAGCTATAATAATTCCAAAATAACCATAATGTGCGATTAACTCGCCAATATGTTGTTCCATTCGGAAGACACATCCTATACACGATCGTTATTCCATATTGTGCCCATTCTATCTTTAAGACAAACATGGTATACATATTCACTATACATTGTTTTTATAATGAACTCTACTTCTATTCCATTCCTTAAACAGAGATTTAATCAGTGGGTTTTTTATCCATCCCCACTGATCATTAGCCTGCACCAATCGGGATTTTACGGGCTGCAGGGCTCCCACTTAACTTCCTTGCATTCGCTCAATTTTGGAGTAGGAGTCTTACTGCCTATAAATAGCGAGATAAAAAAATAAAAATTCATAGGCTTATTTTTTTGTTACAATAAAGGGAAGTTACTTTTTGCAACGGTTTAACTCTCAAGAAAAATGATATATCTAGCAAAAACATAGTTTGGTCTATATAATGCAACTTCTACCTAATAGAGTAACATGCACCCTTTTACATACAACATCATTTTTCTAAATTATACAGGGGGAACGAACATGACCATTGAAAAACAATTTATCCAAAAGATTTACTATAAAACATTTTTAACAGAAGAAACTTCCATTCCGGTAACGGAAGTACTCGGTGAAGCATATATAAATGAATCAAAAAATGAATTCTCCAATATATCTAATATTCGCTTCGCACAAGGTGAAGTTTACTTTCAAAATAACGACTTTGAAGCAGCAATATTTAAATGGGAGAAAGTAAATAATGAACTTGCTCTCTGGGCCATGAAGAATATTGCAGATGCTTATTTCGAATTAGGTTTCTTACCAAAAGCAGAGGAACTTTATAAATCTATTCAATCAGAAGATACAACTCTTACGATGGAAGTTTCCCTACAACTTCTTTCTCTTTATATCGAGCAAGACCGTCTAGGACTAGCATTTAAGACGATTAGTGAAGCTGTTGCATTTCAACCAGACTATCCGAATATTACTGCGATTGCTCGATCGTTCTATGAAAAACAAGAAGATTGGAATAATGCTATTGAACTCGCTGTTCAAGAAGGAATTCGAACAAAATCATTACACTGGTTCGATACTTTAATAAATTATGTGAACAGAGGCTTTACTAAAAAAATTAAACCTGAGTATTTCTATGAATCTTTAAAAGCCTTATATACAATTGATCAAGTTCAATTTAAAGAGCTTGTTATTTCACTTTGGAACAGTTATCAAAATGAATCATTACATCTACCTTGGATTCAAACAATAAATCACTTATTCTTACATATTGAAGTAGACGCTAATGATGATTGGAATGAAATTTCTACTCGCTATCAAGAGACGTATTTTGAATTGATTACTGGACAATATTTCATGCACGAATTACAAGGACTTGTACCAGATTTATTAACAAATTGGTTTAGTTTAACGAAAACCGAGGATTCTTTACTTGTCTCCGCAGCAGTATTAGCATGGAATGAAGTTTCACCGACAACTCTAGAATCATTACTCGTAAAAAGCGCAGGTGCCTTACTTTCAAATGCATCAGCTCATGCAAATGTTGATATGGCAGACGTATCAGCATTATTTGAAACGATTGCTGTATGGGCTGAGAAGAATGATGTAGATTTAGGTCATCAATTCACACTACTTGTTCGTGAGTTATACGATTTAACTGTTACACAACTTCTAGTAGCAGGCGCTAGCGATTATGATAAATCAGCCTTTATTAACTCTATACTAGGAGAAAATATATTAAATGGGGCTATAACAACTTCAATTACATTTAAAGATGATAGTCAAACTGAAATAACTGAGCTTACAGAGCTAGATATACGAAATATACCAAACTTTGACGAACTTCATAACATACTAGCGGCACCTTCTCAGTCAGAACTAGAAAAAAAATGTATTGAAGTTAAATTACCAAGTAGATTTTTACGAAAAAATAAGTTTTCATTCCTTGTCACACCTACTGTGCATGGACAACTTGACAAAAACAGCTCTCACTTTGAATACTTACAGGCAGCAGATAGTCTCATCTATGTACTAAATTCAGCTTCACCATTACATGATGAAGAGCTCGATACATTATTATATATTCGTGAGCAAGTACCAAATTTACAAATTCAATTCGTCTTACAAACAATTGATACGACTACTAGTGAAAACATCACGAACAACATTAAAAAGAAAATACTCGTACATTTCCCAGAAGCACAATTTTTCCCTTACTCTCCTTCACAAGAGAGTAGTGAACAGCTAGGTAACGTAACAGACTCTATTCTTTCTAACCTTACTCAGCGTAACGTTGAAAAAGAACGCATTGAAAAATTATTATGGTTTATCCAAAAAACAATCGCATACCTTGTCAATGAACGTGTGGAATTAGAAAATACGTTAGTGAAATCCGTCCGCTGGAATAAACATATTTTAGTAAAACTTGATGGTTTTATTAATAATCTTACTGCCATCCAAAAAGATAAAATTCGTTCCATTACAGAATCTTATCTCTTAACGAAAGAAGAGATTACGCAGGATATACATTCTCAAATTCCTGAATTGTTGCAGAGTTGCTCTGATCTTGTTCAAGAAGATAGTGATTTCAAATTGGTCCATGAAGAACTAAATGTAGCAATGAATGAAAGAATTCAAAAACATGTACAGCAAGTGCTTCTCCCTAAATTTACTCAATCTATTCAAGAATGGATTGAAACTGCTCATAATGAATTCATTCAAGCTCAGGCTTATTTAGATGAAATGGGCGATACCTTTAATAAGCTCTATGAGGAAGAGCGTATTAAACTTCCTTGTGATTTCAAATTACTAGATGACTGGGATAGAGATGTTGCAAGAATGACGAATAGAATTACAGTAGCTAACATCAATATTTTATTACGCTTTACACCGACACAATTTTTCTTAAAGAGTGCAGGGAAATTATTCGGTAATATGCAAAAAAATCAATCTATGCTATCAAATAAATATAAACAATATATTGAAACAGAAGATTATACAGAAGTTGCTCAGATGATTTCAAAACAATTTTTCCTTCAATTTGAAGTATTTGAAGGTGCGCTAGAACGTGATATCATGATGTTCTTTAAAGACCCTCTTAGCATATTGAAACAAACCGTAGAAGCGGCCCAACTTGAAATACAAGAAGATGAGCAAACATTAACAAAGCTAAGAACGAACCCAGAAACTTATCATGATCCTTTAACACTCTTTAAATTGCAATTGTTACAACGAAAATTCATGTTAAATATCGACCGAAACAATGAAATCATTGCTTCACAAGAAACAATAAATAAAACATCAACTGTTTAAATAAGAAAAACCAAGCAACTAATTCGCTTGGTTTTTCTTATTTCTAATTATCCATTTTCACATGTTCAAATGGATAATATATCGCCATGAGCTTTCCTAATACTTCTGTTCTATCAATGAGCCCTAAGCCGTTCCTACTATCCCTACTAACTAAACGATTATCTCCCATCACAAAAATTTTGTTTTTAGGAATTGTAATCGGTCCAAAATCTTCAGTTAAATTGATAAGTAATTTTTCTGCCTGTTTTTTATTATTCTTTAAATACTCTTCGTTTTTCACTTGATGATTAACATATAATTGATCATTTCTCATCTCAATTATATCTCCAGGCAAACCAATCACTCTTTTCACATAAAAGTTGTCTGTCTTCACAACAATAATGTCTTCTCTTTCATAGCTTTCAAATTGTTTTGCTAACTTATTAACAATCACCTTATCCCCATCTTGTAACGTTGGCCTCATAGATGCTCCTTTTACAGTCGTAGGAAAAAACAAAAAGATTTTTGCCAAAAACACCAATAAGCATGCAATTGCAATTATTTCAAAGAATTCACGCAAATTTTTTTTCTTTTGCATCATTCCACCATCTCATCATCTTTTTATTTTCATTATAAGTACTCCGACCAGTTAATTTCCACAAAATTCTGAATTATAACATTAGAATATTACAAATATAAAAAATAATAACCCCCCATAAATTTACTATCCTTATATACTATATTTTCCATCTACTAAACAGGACTTTTTCTATGACATTCATGCTTAGAAAATATAGAATACTGCATAAGTTAAAAAACAAATATAGTAGCATAGCAATAAAAAAGATACTCTCAAAATAGTCTATCAACTATTTTTGAGAGTATCTTTTTATAATCCTACATATACAATACACATCTGAGCCGCGACATATGTAAACCAAATCCAAAGTGGTTCATACTTCAGTTTGCGCCCCCCGATATCTGTCACACCGATAATAAAATCAGAAATCACAAACAATAAACCACCAAGTGCTGGCACCCACCATATTCCTGTATTCTCGTAATATAAGGCGAATGCAAAACATGCCATTCCTCCAACCCACAAACCGTAAATTAGAGCCCCAATCGTAAACAATTTATCCTGTTTTTCATTTCGGATAAAAAAGAACCATCCTATAATTAGAAAGAGTCCGTATACGAGTAAACCGATCCAAAAACCATTCCATGAAATACCTGTTTGTAAAAATGCTTTCACATAGAAACAATGTGCAAGCGCGAAAGTAACCATTCCTCCAATTAATCGATGACCAATTGGAATTAATCCTGCCATAAATAAATCCCCTACAGTTGACAATGTCATACCGAGTGCAACCCACGTACTGTACTCAACCGATGGATCTTGTAACCATATCCAAATTGCACTTCCTGTTAAAGAAAAACTAAGAATAAGACGAACCGCTAAAGGTAACGGCATATTATTTCTCGTTCTTTTCGTCTGTCCTATTGCATAAATTGCTCCCATTAAAAAAAGAATAATTTGCCCGACTAACACAATGTAAAGTACATTCATAATATGTTCTCCTCAATAAATGCTTTTTCTATCTTTTTTTCGTTACATATAGCACGTTCTCCTTTTTCTATGTAAAAAAAGAAGAACAATACTGTTCTTCCATTTTAATCGTTTTTCTGTTCTCTATGCTAGTTGTTTTTCTTGCTCAACTTTCTTTTTAATCGGATTACGATTTACTACAATAATTCCCGCTGCGACACATGCTAAACCAAATAGTACAAAGGAATGAATTGCTTCCCCTAAAATCAGACTTGATAGTAGCACACCAAACACTGGTATAAAGAACATATACATCGAGACTTTCCCTACTTTGTTATACTTCATAATTGTATTCCATATACAGAATCCCGCTGCTGATAAGAACGATAAATATATGAGCATAAGTATTGCATGTAGATTAAATGCGAATGGCATCATTCCAACTTGAAATGCACCTATACATATCAAACCAATTGATCCGAAAATCATCTGATATGCTGTCATATACCCAATATCTAACGTTTTACTACCTTCTTTCGCTAATATGTTTCCATACGAATACATCATCGCTGCTCCAAGAAGTAATAAGCTACCTATTCCAAAATGGAATGATAAACTTCCATCACTCGGTACATTCACTAAAATCACACCGCAAAAACCGATAGCTACTCCAATTACTTTTCTCCTATTTAGAGCATCATCTTTATATAAAAAGTGTGCGAGTAAAATTTGAAAGAATGATGATGTTCCTGAAATAATCGCTCCTTCAATTCCTGAGCTGTAACTCATTCCAATATAAAAACATATATATTGAAGAAAAGTTTGAAACAAGCCAATTTGAACTAACTGCTTTCCTGTTCCTTTTTTGAACTTCATATCTTTTCCTAACGCTTTAAAAAATAATAAGAGCATTACACCAGATAAGAAAAAGCGATAGCCAGCAAATAATATTTGTTCCCCGACTTCTTGTGGCTGAATTCCAAGTTCAACATAGCTTAATTTAATAAAGGGAAATGCGCTTCCCCATAAAAATGTTGCTACTATTGCAGCAATAAACACGCCAATCGGATGGGTAAAAAATTTCTCTGTCTTCAACTTGATGTCTTCCTTTCCGACCTTTTTATGAACAATATTCATATATACCAAAGGAAATGCGAAAACACAAGTTTTCAGTTTATCCCGCTATTCGCCGGGTAGTAAAACTCCCACCTCCAAATTCGGCTGGGGCAAAGAAGTTAGGTGGGAGCCCTGCTGCCCGTAAAAGCCCGATTGGTGAAGGCTAATAATCAGTGGGGGATGAACAAAACCCCCACTAATTAAAGTTTCACTTTATACTAAAACAAAAACATATCATCTAAGAAAAACATATGCTATACTATAGAATAATTACAACATAATAACTATTAAAATCAGATTCAACAGAAATGCTGCTATCCATTATGGATGGCAGCTTTCGTCGTTTTATAGGGGTTTCGATTTTGATTCTTTTTCTCAATAAGAATTCGGAAGGAGCGAGTATTAATGAACGCAGAAGTAAAAACATTACAAGCACAAAAAGATATTTCTCATCCCTCTTTATGGGATACATTAAAGAAACATTATGAACTTATATTTGCAATCGCATCTGGTATTTTTATTTTAGCTGGCTGGTTATTCACAAAAAATGATGCAATAAGTGCAGGTATTACTTTCTATATCCTTGCTTATGTAATTGGAGGATTTGCAAAAGCTAAAGAAGGTATTGCAGACTCAATTGAAGAGAAAGAGCTAAATGTTGAAATGCTCATGATTTTTGCAGCTATCGGCGCCGCAGTTATCGGTTACTGGGCAGAAGGTGCTATTTTAATCTTCATCTTTGCATTAAGCGGAGCAATGGAATCTTATACATTAAGTAAAAGCCAAAAAGAAATTTCAGCGCTTCTTGACTTACAACCTGAAGAAGCATTACGTATTTCACACGGAACCGAGGAACGTATTCCAGTTGGACAATTACAAATTAACGATATTATTTTAATTAAGCCAGGTGAGCGTGTTCCTGCTGATGGCACAATTCATACTGGTGAAACAAATATTGATGAAGCTGCTATTACAGGAGAACCTATTCCGAATGAGAAAAAATTCGGTGATGAAGTATTTGCTGGCACTGTAAATTTACGTGGAGCTATTGAAGTTAAAATTACGAAGCCGAGCGATCAAACATTATTCCAAAAGATTATTCGTCTCGTTCAAAGTGCACAAAGCGAAAAATCACCATCACAACTATTCATCGAAAAATTTGAAGGAACATACGTAAAAGGTGTACTACTTGTTGTTGCGCTTATGATGTTCGTTCCTCATTTCTTACTTGATTGGAGTTGGAATGAAACGTTTTATCGCGCTATGATCTTACTTGTAGTCGCTTCTCCTTGCGCACTAGTTGCAGCCATTACACCGGCAACTTTATCAGCAATTTCAAACGGAGCGAGAAACGGTATTCTCTTTAAAGGTGGTATTCATTTAGAACGTCTAGCTTCAGTAAAGGCGATTGCCTTTGATAAAACAGGAACATTAACACAAGGAAAACCTACTGTAACAGATGTATATGTTCGAGAAGGCATAGCAGAAAGTGAAGTACTTTCTATTACAGCAGCGATTGAAAGTCACTCTACACATCCTTTAGCAGAAGCGATTGTTAAATATGCAAAACATGCTTACGACATTACGATAAAAAAACCAGAAAACGTTGAAGATGTAACTGGTTTTGGATTAAAAGGAATATTAGAAAACAAAGCTTATAAAATTGGTAAAGCTGATTTTATCGGAGAAGAAATAAAAACATTCCATAATGGCATTTCTGCTTCACTTGAAAAAGAGGGGAAAACTGTCGTTTATATTAGTGATGAGGATGGTATTCTTGGACTGATCGCTTTAAAAGATACCCTTCGCCAAGAAACGATAGCGGCTATTCGTGATTTGCAAAGCATTGGTGTCGAAGCAATCATGATTACTGGTGATAATGAAGAAACAGCAAAAGCAATTGCCAATGAAAGTAATATAAAAGAATATTACGCATCATGTTTACCGGAAACAAAAGTTGAAACGATAAAGCAGTTAAAAGAAAAGTATGGCATAGTCGCCATGGTTGGAGATGGTATAAACGATGCACCTGCCCTCGCTACTGCTAGTATTGGTGTTGCAATGGGTGAAGGAACAGACGTAGCATTAGAGACTGCAGACGTTGTTCTTATGAAAAACGAATTATCTCGTCTCTCTCAAGCAATCCGTTTATCAAAACGAATGAACCGTATTGTGAAGCAAAACGTTATCTTCTCTTTAGCTGTC
Source organism: Bacillus sp. P4_D3 (assembly GCF_056401855.1). Classification (NCBI taxonomy): domain Bacteria; kingdom Bacillati; phylum Bacillota; class Bacilli; order Caryophanales; family Bacillaceae; genus Bacillus; species Bacillus sp. P4_D3. The sequence goes on along the minus strand of NZ_JBFUIN010000001.1, from coordinate 20,784 downwards.
ATTGCAATGCTGATTTGTTCAAATTTTTTACAGTTTTTAGCTCTTCCCTTCGGTGTTATTGGACATGAAGGAAGTACCATCCTTGTCATTTTGAATGGTTTACGATTATTAAAAGGAAATAAATAACGGGTCCCTGATGAAGGACCCGTTTTTTTTAATGGTAGCTATTATGACCGTTCGCACTGCTGCTTGTTTTATGCTTTGGATGCGAACTGCTCTTTTGTTTATTGTTGCTTTTATTGTTGTGGTTCTTTTTATTATTACTCATGAAATATCCCCCCTGTCCCCTTTTATTATGGAACAAGAGCTCATTTTTCATTACGGGAATTATTGTCACCCGTTCTATAATGATGGAGTAAACCATTAATTTCACCGCCAAGTAAAATTACCCACGCAGTTAAGTAAAACCATAACATTAAAATAATGATACCACCGAGACCACCATATGTATTAGCGTAATTTGCAAATTTATCTACATAATAGGCAAATGAGTACGATACCACAATCCACCCTACAGTAGCAAATAAAGCCCCCGATATGACTTCTCTTCGCTTTAATTTCCGATCAGGTGCAAACGTATATAAAAAGCTAAACAAAGCGACCAAAACGAAGAAACTCGCTACTAAACGTGCAATACTCCACACATAAGCAAAACTATCCGATAAACCAATTGCTTTAAACACTGCTGCACCAATTACTTGTCCGAATACTGGAACAATTAGCGCAAAGACAATCATAAAAATAATAGCTAATGTAAACACAATTGATAAAGCTCTTGTTTTAATAAAGGAGCGTGTTTCTGTTACATCATAAGCACGGTTAAAAGCATTCATAATCGCATTTACTCCATTAGAAGCAAACCATAACATCGATAGTAAACCGAATGATAATAAACCACCATTTTGTTCGTTTACAACTTTATCTACGTTTACTTCAATTAAGTTCATCGCATCTTCTGGTACGTACGGTTCTAATAAATTGAGCACACTTTCTGTTTGAAGGTCAATAAAGCCAAGAAGCGTAATTAAGAAAACAAGCCCAGGGAAAATCGCAAGCAAGAAGAAATAAGCGAGCTGTGCTGCTAAGCCCGCTACATCATCGCGCATCGTCCGGTCATATAAATCTTTCCCAAACGAAAAAGTGCGATTTCTTTTTGCTTTTTCTAGAAATTTTCTCATATTTTTTAGACGCTTTTCTTCTCTTCTTTATTTTGCTTTAGCTCAATGTATGCTTCAGTTTTTTTTTCCTCTGCATTTGAGTCCTTCATAAATAATTCACGCGCTTCTTTCATACCACCATCTTCAGCTACCACTGGCTCTTCTTCTGCTTTAAGCTCATCTACCTTTGGAGATACAGCTTGAATTTCAATCGTTTCCGGTTTTTCTACTGGCACAATTTTTTTCTTACTAAAAATTTCTTTCGTTTCTTTTAACGTTTCTACAACAGACGGCGTCAATTTTTTAATTTCTGCTACTTTCGCTTTCACTACATTGAAATCAGCAAGTTCGCGTCCTTTATCTGTAACAGTTTGCACTTTTTCTTTTATCTTCGCATTTTCACCAATTTCAATCATCTTTGTTTTTGCTTTTTCTGCCGTGTTTTTTACTTTTTCACGGTTTTCTTTCTTTAACATAGATACAGCTACACCTGCAGCTACACCAATCGCAATGTTTCGAGCAATATTATTTTTCTTTGCCATATTCCTTCACCCTTTCATTTCTTATATTAGAAAGTATTACTTTCTAAGCTTCCTCATATTCCTTGTTCATTTCGAATGAAAGCTAATAGCTTTACACACCCTTCTGTTACAAGGTCATACACTTCTTGGAAGTTCCCTGTAAAGTAAGGGTCAGGAACGTCTGTCCAGCCACCGTCTGGAACAAAATCGGACAGTCTACCAATATAGCCTCCAGTTTTATCAAAACTTTTTAAATCCGCTATATTCTTGTTGTCCATGGCAATAATATAATCAAACTTTGTTAAGTCTTCTTTTTCTACTTGCCGTGCTTTAATTCCTTCAAAAGAGACTTCATTTTCTTTTAAAATTTTTTGTGTTCCTTTATGTGGTGGATGACCAATATGCCAATCTCCAGTTCCTGCAGAATCAATGACAATTTTCTCTTCGAGTCCCTCTTTTACGACAAGATCTCGAAAAATTGCTTCTGCCATTGGAGAACGACAAATGTTCCCAAGACAAACAAACAATACTCGGACCATATTTTTGTTTCTTCCCTTCTTGGTGCATTTCTTACTATATACTTATATAGTATAAACAACCAATTATTAAATATAAAGGAAATCCCTACTAATTTAATAGGATTGAAAAGTTTCATTAACGAAAATGATAAAAAAATGTTAAGATAACCTTATGTTATTTTAAAGGGGGACACTTCGGTGGATTTATCCGTAAAATCAGAAGCAAACGTTGAATATATGGTAGAAGCTATTAAAGAAAAATTACGCATGGTTAATGCTGGAGCAATGAGAGCTGCTAGTTTTAACGCAGAAATGTACGAGGACTTACGTGACATTTATGAGCATGTTATGAAACGTGAAACATTCAGTATTAGTGAAATGCAAGCTATTACTGAGGAATTAGGTACATTAATTAAAAAATGACAAAGAGCCTCACGTATTCGAGGCTCTTTTAATTTCAACAAATTCATGACAACTCTTCTCTTTTCCTCATCACATTCTAAAATACTGTACAATGAAAGTAGAACCTCACCTTAGATTTTTTCTCCATACATACTACTCTAAAAAAATTGCCACACTACCATTGCTAACTGTTTTTACTGGGGGTGCTTACTTATGAGCAATTGGTACAGTAAGACGAAAAATCAAACATTAATCGACCTAGAAACAAATGAACAGCACGGTTTAACAGATGAAAACGTAAATGAACGTTTAAAACAGTATGGTCCAAACGAATTGACTTCAAAACAAAAACGTACTTTATGGCAGCGCGTTTTCGCCCAAATTAATGACGTCCTCGTATATGTCCTTATTATCGCTGCCCTTATTTCCGCCTTTGTAGGTGAATGGGCCGATGCAAGTATTATCGCGCTCGTTGTAGTTTTAAATGCTGTTATCGGTGTAATCCAAGAATCGAAAGCAGAACAGGCTTTAGAAGCATTGAAAAAGATGGCAACACCTAAAGCTATCGTAAAGCGAGATGGTGAACTTAAAGAGATTCCATCTGAGCACGTCGTTCCAGGTGATATCGTTATGCTTGATGCTGGGCGGTATATCCCCTGCGATTTACGACTTATCGAAACTGCGAATTTAAAAATTGAAGAATCTGCTCTAACTGGTGAATCTGTCCCTGTCGATAAAGATGCAGTCTACCACCCTTCCATGCAAAGTGATGAGCAAGTACCATTAGGCGATCAAAAAAACATGGCCTTTATGTCGACGTTAGTAACATACGGACGTGGCGTCGGTGTTGCTGTCGAAACTGGAATGAAATCACAAATCGGAAAAATCGCAACTCTTTTGCATGAAGCTGAAGATGATATGACACCGCTTCAAAAAAGCTTAGCACAAGTAGGAAAATATTTAGGTTTTGTCGCTGTAGCTATTTGCGTTATTATGTTTCTCATCGGTTTTTTACAAGGAAGAGATACTTTGGAAATGTTTATGACCGCAATTAGTTTAGCTGTTGCAGCCATTCCAGAAGGCTTACCAGCTATCGTTTCCATCGTTCTTGCAATTGGTGTTCAGCGTATGATTAAACAAAACGTTATCATTCGTAAACTACCAGCTGTTGAAGCTCTCGGTTCTGTCACGATTATTTGTTCAGATAAAACAGGTACATTAACTCAAAATAAAATGACTGTTACTCACTTTTATAGTGATCGTGCATACGATCAGCTAGAAAATTTGAATGTAAATAATGCTGCACACCGTCTATTATTAGAAAACATGGTTTTATGCAACGATGCTTCTTACGGTGCCGACTCACAAACGGGGGATCCTACAGAAATTGCCCTTCTTGTTGCCGGAAGCTCTTTTAACATTCAAAAAGATTATTTAGAAAATAAACATGAACGTGTTAACGAATTGCCTTTCGATTCTGATCGTAAAATGATGTCAACTGTACATACGTACGATGAAGGCTACTATAGCATGACGAAAGGTGCTATTGATAAACTTTTACCTCACTGTACCCATATTTTTATTAATAATAAACTGGAGGTCCTAACAGATTCTGATAAAAATCAAATATTAGAAGCTGCCGGGTCAATGTCGCAAGAAGCCTTAAGAGTACTTTCATTCGCATATAAACGATACGATTCAAACGATGTGGATATTAATCACCTCGAAGAAAATCTCATCTTTATCGGTCTTATCGGTATGATTGATCCACCACGCACAGAAGTAAAAGATTCAATTATAGAATGTAAAAAAGCTGGTATTCGCACAGTTATGATTACTGGTGATCATAAGGATACCGCCTTTGCAATTGCCAAAGAACTTGGTATCGCTGAAGAAAAATCTGAAATTATGATTGGAACTGAATTAGATAACATTTCAGATACAGAACTAGCAAGTAAAATTAATCACTTAAATGTCTTTGCTAGGGTTTCTCCAGAACATAAAGTGAAGATTGTAAAAGCATTACGTGATGAAGGAAATATCGTTTCCATGACTGGTGACGGTGTAAATGATGCTCCCTCTTTAAAACAAGCTGATGTTGGAGTAGCAATGGGAATTACAGGAACAGATGTCGCAAAAGGCGCAGCAGATGTAGTTTTAACAGATGATAACTTCTCATCTATTGTGAAAGCTGTTGAAGAAGGAAGAAATATTTATCGTAATATTAAAAAGTCTATTCTCTTCCTACTCTCTTGTAACTTCGGCGAAATTATAGCTCTCTTTTTAGCTATTTTACTCGGCTGGGCAACACCACTACGACCTATTCACATTTTGTGGGTAAATTTAATTACAGATACACTGCCTGCATTATCACTCGGTGTTGATCCTGAAGATCCAGATGTGATGAAGGACAAACCACGACATGCGAAAGAAAGCTTATTTAGCGGCAGCGTTCCTTTTCTTATTTTCAATGGGGTTGTAATTGGACTTCTTACTTTAACAGCCTTTATCGTCGGGGCAAAGCTCTATACAGGAGATACAAATTTATTTCCTCTCTTCCCAGATCAAATTGATGAAGACGCTCTATTACACGCTCAAACGATGGCATTTGTCGTTCTTAGTTTTTCTCAACTCGTTCATTCATTTAACTTACGTTCAAGAACGAAATCAATTTTTTCAATTGGGATATTTACAAATAAATATTTAGTCTTCTCACTTCTAATCGGTGTTCTTATGCAAGTGTGTATCATCTCCATCCCACCTCTTGCCAATATATTTGGTGTGCATGCATTAACAATGCGAGATTGGGGATTTGTTCTCTTGTTAAGTATCATTCCGCTTGTTGTGAATGAAATCATTAAATTATTTAAGAGAAAATAAAGTGCAAATAGCGAATAAAAGGCAATGAGGAATATTCCTCATTGCCTTTTTGTTTATCCTTGTAATTCTTTTTTAATGTTTTCTGTTAATGTAGCCATACGCTTACGACTTTCTTCACGCTCACGTTTATTTTGCTCTTCAATTTGTTGTGTTTCTTGCATACCTCTTGAAATAATGTTCCAAGTTTCCTCAAGTGTTTCCATCTTAATACTAGAAGAACCTGATATTCTCGCTACTTCCACACTTTGAGTTGCGATATTTTGTGCATTTTTCTTAAGTAATTCATTTGTACGGCGATCAAGTTCAGCCATAGAGTCCGCAACAAGTTTTTGACGTTTCGCATTTACCGCTTGAATGATACCATTTTTAAAAATAGGAATCGTTGTAATAAATGCTGTATTGATTTTACCGATTAATTTATTGTTACCGCGTTGAATCATACGAATTTGTGGCGCTGTTAATAGAGCAACCATACGTGCTTTTTCTAAATCATCAATACGTTGTTCTAAAATTTCAACAGAGTTTTTAAGCGATTCTAATTCAATACCTGCTAACTGATCATTATTACGTATGCGTTCTTCGTACATCGGAACTAACTCTGTATTTAAACGCTCTAATAACATTTCCCCTGCTACTACGTATTTTTCTAAGTCTAAATAATACTTTAAGTTTTGCTCATATAAACCATCTAACGTACCAATTGATTTTTTCATTTCATCTTGATACTTCGTAATTTCTACGTATACTTTATCCATTTCGCGACCCATCGTCTGATACTTACTAAAGATTTGTTCAATCATTTTATCTGCTTTTTTGAACATACGTGAGAAGAAACCACTTTTCTCTTCCGCAAAGTCTTTACTATCAAATCTGTCCATAATTTTACCAAGCTGTTTTAATAATTCACCAGAGTCTTCTATTTTCGATAAAGACATTGTATGTAAAATTTGATCAGCGAAACGTGAAATCTCCATAGAAGGCTCTTTTCCAAGCTCGATTAATTCTAGTTGGTCTTTAATGTCTACTGCATTATAAATACGTTGTACTTCAGCATCTTGTCTAAGTTGCAAGCGAACGTCTTGTGCGGTTTGCTCATTCAATTCTGTTTTCGAATCTAGTACGACTGGGTTATTCATATGATATTCTCCCTTTCCTTATAAAAATGGACGAAATAGTCCTTTTATTGTTTGTGATAAATTTTTATAGGCTGATGAACCATGAAATTCAAGATCGAAATTAACTTCTTCAAGCCAATGTGAGTCAAATGCTCCTGATTCAATATACGGTTCAATATCGTTTCTCCCCGTTGGATTAAAGTGGAATACATCTACTCCAATTTGATTTAAAAATAGTAATAACACAGCATCAGAACGACTTAATTCTCCGCTCTTCTCATTATTAAATATAACAATTTTCGGTACTTCTTGCGAATAATCAAATTTCTCAAGCTGCTCTAAAATGTTCGGTGGTATTTGCGAGAGTTGTGCGAAAACATACAGTGCTACATCTTGTTTCGTCTCTCTCGCAATTGGTTTACACATTTCACTTTCACACGTATGAATAATCGCTTCTGCAATACCATGTTGTAATCCTTCTGGTAAACGCTTATGCGACCACCAGTGGCTGTTCATAATTAAATCCGGATGTAACTTCCCCCCGCGGTCCAATGCATCACGATAATGATATTGGAAATTCGCTTTTTGTTCTTTCGTAAACGGGAATGTATTAATTAAAAAACTGTTATCAAATGATGTAACAGCCTTTAATCGCTGGAAATATTCTTTATCATTCTTTGAAACGCCTGATATTTTTGCAAATAAAGAAGGAATATAAATATGCTTATTTTCAACAAAGAATGTTGGACGTACAAATGCCTTTTCTTTCGTAATTAAAAAGAGTTCATCGTACGTTGTTTTGAGCGTACGGGCTACAGGTGTATACGAACGGAATTGCCACGGTTTGTATAATAATGAATTATCGTGGTGAAGTACTTGCTCGATTTCTTTTGAAGCTTGATAAGCTACTGTTGCGACGCGTTCACGACGCCGATCAGGAAATGGTTCTAATGAAATACGACCCGAATGAGATATGACAAAGGTCTTTCCTTCCTCATCTACACTCTCAAATCCATCTTTTCCTTCTGGGTGATAATAAAGCACATCGCAGCCGAGCATAATAAGAAAGTATAAGAAATATATACGACTCTCCGTCGCATCACCGTACCAAACGATACGCGGCATTTGTTTCTTATAATTAATCGTAGAGAACCACTTCGCTACGTAATTTTCACTTAATTTAATCATATCGATTAAGAAACGCCGGAATCCTTCTGTTTTTAAAGATTGATTATGTTGTTTCTCATACAATTTCAATACAGCAATAAACGTCGTATATATATAATGCTGTAAATCCGGATTGTCTACTTGCGGTAATAGTTGTTTCCCAGACAAATGTGCTACAAGCCTATTTACTGTAAGTCCATTCGGCGCTTCTTGATGTAATGCAAAAACTTCTTGAATATGGCGCAGTTTTTCGGGATCAATCACCTTATTTAAATTTTGTTCATGCAAAACCTCGATCCCTTTTGCTTCACTATAATCAAATAGCCCATTGAAATATTCATCTACATCATTCGGAACACCAAGAATGCGACTTGCTATGTAACTAAATTTCATCTCATTCTCTGTCAGTTCATATTGTGGGCGTTTTTCTAAAAGTGCTTCAAATTGCTTTAAATCTGATTCATCTTTTAATGCACATGGTTGAAGTGTAAAACGTGAAAACACAACAGTTCACCTCCAAAAACATTTACGTTTTTTCTAAAGTCTCTCTTCTATTATAAACTATTTTTAGTTATAAAAAATGGGCGCTCGCATAACGAGCAAACCCATTTCAATTATTTATGTTCATTTTTAGTAGCTGCAACTTCTTCTCGTGCTTGTCCACTATTCTTCATGTAGTGAATTATAAATGTTATTCCAAACGCTACAACTAAAACAATAAAGAACACTGTATGACTTACTTCAATATGAATGACAGATAACAGCATTTTTGCCGCAATAATTAAGATTAAAATATATGCTGTCGTTTCAAGTTCTGGAATACGCTCTAACAATTTTAAGAATACGCCAGCGATACCACGCATCATTAAAATACCGAGCATTCCACCTAATAGTAAAATCCAAACTTCATTCGATACACCAAATGCAGCAAGTACACTATCTACAGAGAATGCGATATCCATTAATTCAACCATCGCAACCGTTCCCCAGAAAACACCGAACATTCTGAAGAGAATACTATTTTGGTTCAAACCATGGGCTTCCTCTTCTTCTGAAGTGCCTTTTCTTTTATCAATGAAATATTTAATTGACAGCCAAGCTAAGTAAAGCGCACCTAACACTTTTACCCATGCCAATTTAATTAAGAACATTCCGATTCCAATTGCAATAAAACGGAATACATAAGCTCCAATCAGTCCATAGAATAATGCTTTTTTTCGTTTTTCTTCTGGAAGATGTTTTACCATTACCGCTAACACAAGTGCATTGTCAGCAGATAATAAACCTTCAAGTACAACAAGTGTACCTATTAACCCCCAAGATACTGGATCTTGTAACACTTTAATCCACATGTCCAAGTCGAAAAACTGAGCATACGTATCAAGGATTCCTTGCAAAATACTCATCTTACCTTTATCCCCTATTCTTTGCTAGATTTATAGAAAGGTCAAAAAAAGGAAACGAATGCCGTTTCCCTTCTTATGCATCCAAGCCATACGCTTTTACAAGCGCACCTAATCCACCTTGGAATCCGCTTCCTACTGCACTAAACTTCCACTGTCCATTATGACGATATAATTCACAAAAGACAACTGCTGTTYCAATGGAGAAATCTTCCCCTAAATCAAAACGAAGAACTTCTTCGTTTGTTTCTTCATTTGCTAAACGAACGAATGCATTTGCAACCTGTCCAAAGTTTTGATTACGGCCTTCACCATCATAAATTGTAACTGTAATAGCAATTTTATGAACATCTGCTGGAACCTTTTTCAAATCGACAACAAGTTGCTCATCATCGCCTTCACCTGCACCTGTACGGTTATCTCCTGTATGTAAAACTGATTCACAAGGAGACTGTAAATTATTATAGAAAATAAAATCAGTTTCCTTCGTACATTTCCCGTTCGCATCTAATAAAAAGGCAGATGCATCTAAATCGAAATCAGATCCACCATCATAAGATTTAATATCCCATCCAAGACCAATTACTGCTCTTGATAAACCTGGGCTTGTTTTAGCTAAATCAATTTTCTGTCCTTTTTGCAATTGAATAACCATATATATTCACCTCTATATTTTAATTTCAAAAAATATATCCATCAGTAAATACGCGTTTCACTGATGGATATATAAATCTATTACTCTACATCTAAACCAAAGTTATTACATAGAGAACCTAATCCACCTTGGAATCCACTTCCGATTGCATTGAATTTCCATTCACCTGCGTGACGGTATAATTCGCTTACTACTACAGCTGTTTCAATAGAGAAATCTTCTCCTAAATCGTAACGAATTAATTCTGCATTCTTTTCTTCATCCAGAATGCGTACGAAAGAGTTAGAAACTTGTCCGAAGTTTTGGCTACGGCCTTCTCCATCATAAATTGTGATTGCGAAGCAAATACGTTCGATATGTGCAGGAACATTTTTTAAGTCTATTTTAATTGTTTCATCGTCGCCTTCACCTTCACCTGTACGGTTATCTCCTAAATGCTCTACAGCACCATTCGCACCTTTTGGATTATTATAGAAGACGAAATCCTCTGCTCCTGAAACTTTACCGTTAGCACCTACTAAGAAGATACTAACATCTAAATCGAAATCGTTTTGTCCGTCATAACGATTCGTATCCCAACCAAGTCCTACAAGAACTTTCGAAAGACCTGGATTTGTTTTTGTTAAGTCTACCTTTTGTCCTTTTTTCAATGAAATTGATGCCATATACGATTCCTCCTTGGTTTATTTTATTGGTAACGTGATACAATCTCACTTAAGTTTTTATCTTGTGTTCCTTCTCCAACTGCTGAAAACTTCCATTCGTTTCCGTCTCGATACATTTCCCCTGCAATTAAAGTCATTTTGCCAGCGTAATTATCTGACAAGTTATAACGTGCTAATTCTTCACCTGTTTGTGGGTTTTGAATACGAATATATGCATTGCGAATCATCCCAAAATCTTGACGACGATTTACACAGTCGTAAATATTTACAACGAATACTAAACGATTAATACGGCTCGGAACTTTATGTAATTCTACGAAAATTGTTTCGTCGTCACCAGCGCCTTCACCTGTTAAATTATCTCCTGAATGAATGATACTACCACAAGTAGAAAGTTTGTTGCCGAAGTAAACTAGATCATTTTTGTTTAAAAAACGATCCCCTTCTAACATAACAACAGATGCATCACAATCTACACTTGGTTTACTTCCAAATAAAGAAGACAGAAACCCACCTGATTGCCCAATTGGATCCCAGCCTAAGCCAACCTGCAGTTTCGCTACTCTCGGTTGTCCTTTCGTTAAATCAATCTTTTGTCCTTTTTCTAAAATAATAGGCATGAAGTTTCTTCCTTTCTACAAAGCATTTTCCAAATCGGAAAACATTGTATTCTCCTCTTATATTGTAGCATTATTTATCTAATGAGAAAAAGGATAAATTCTCAATTATATGAAAACAGATACTATATTTATTTATACTGATGTAATAAGTGGTAAATAGAACCAATCATTCCTGCACAATTGCCGCTTTGTGCAAGTTTAATCTCACAATTACTATAAATCTCTTGATTTAAGTATGTTCCTATCTCTTTCTTCACTTCATTTAAGAAATCATCTCCTCTTTCAGTAATTCCCCCACCAATAATAATTATTTTCGGATTAAAAATATAAGCAAGGTTACTAATTCCAATCGCCAAATGTTTAAAGAAAATCTTCACGGCTTGAGTAACACCGCTATCACCCTTATCATATAATTCGAAAATTGTTTTACCATCCCACTCCTTTTCACCTTTATATCTTCGTACAAGATGAATTAATCCCGAAATTGAGGCAACCTCCTCAAAAGTATTCCCTTCTATTAACATGTTCCCCCATTCCCCAGCGCCAAACGAATGTCCACGGTATAACTCCCCATTTATAACAATTGCTCCACCAATGCCCGTTCCAAGCGTAAGCATAATAAAATCGCTTTCTCCCCTCCCTGTACCTTTCCATTTCTCGCCTAAGGCTGCACAATTAACATCATTTTCAATAGATACAGGAACTTTTAATGCTTCTTGTAATCTCTCAACAATAGAAATATTAGCATAACGCGGAATATGATCCACACCTCCCGTTATCACTCCTTTATCAATATCAACAATTCCCGCTGTACTAATACCAATTCCGGAAATAGTATGTTCAGTCATTAACTTTTTTGATAAATATATAAGCTTTTGAACAATTTGTTCCCCGCCCAAGTGAATTTCTGTTGGGACCTTTTTATGCATTAGTACTACCCCTATTTCTGAAACAATTCCATATTTAATTTGCGTACCACCAATATCAAATGCAATATATTCTTTCATCCGTTGCCACTTCCTCTACTGTTATGAGTATAAATTCTCCATCACTCTACTATTTGCAAAAAATTTACATTAACTCTTTTCTCCCTTTAGAAATACACCACCTTTTTCTATATATAGTTTTTTTTGCATAAAACTCTTTTTCCTATGAAATATTACGAAGGGGTGTATTTTAGATGGAACAATAATTTTTTCTTCAGGAGGAAAAAAATGACAAAAATCTTCATTTTAGCATCAACACTTTCTTTATCCTTTTTTAGCGGCTTAAATATTGGTAGTGCTGCAACTGAAAACTTCAATCCAATAACAAACGCTATTGTACAAAACAGTGATCATTTAGCAGAAGGAAACTCAAAAGATAATAATAAACCTCCAGGAAGCAACGGTTCTCAGGACGATAGTGGTTCTGGCGGTAGCGGCTCTGATGGCAGTGGTTCTGGTGGCAACGGTTCTGGCGGCAATGGCTCTGGTGGCAACGGCTCTGGTGGCAACGGTTCTGGTGGCAACGGTTCTGGCGGTAGCGGCTCTGGTGGCAACGGTTCTGGTGGCARCGGTTCTGGTGGCAACGGCTCTGGTGGCAACGGTTCTGGCGGTAGCGGCTCTGATGGCAGTGGTTCTGGTGGCAACGGTTCTGGTGGCAACGGTTCTGATGGCAGTGGTTCTGGTGGCAACGGTTCTGGTGGCAATGGTTCCGGTGGTAACGGTTCTGGTGGTAGCGGCTCTGGCGGTAGCGGTTCTGGTGGCAGCGGTTCTGATGGCAGTGGTTCTGGTGGTAGTGGTTCTGGTGGTAGCGGTTCTGGTGGCAACGGTTCCGGTGGTAACGGTTCTGGTGGTAGCGGCTCTGGCGGTAGCGGTTCTGGTGGCAGCGGTTCTGGTGGCAACGGTTCCGGTGGTAACGGTTCTGGTGGTAACGGTTCTGGTGGTAACGGTTCTGGTGGCAACGGTTCCGGTGGTAACGGTTCTGGTGGCAACGGTTCTGGCGGTAGCGGTTCTGGTGGCAACGGTTCTGGTGGCAACGGTTCTGGTGGCAATGGTTCCGGTGGTAACGGTTCTGGTGGTAGCGGCTCTGGCGGTAGTGGTTCTGGTGGCAATCGAGTTAAGGGCGATAGCAGTTCGCAAGATGGCAAAGGCTCTCAAGAGGGCAATCGAGTTAAAGGTGATAGCAGTTCACAAGGTGGTAACGTAAAAGATAATGCGACAAAACAAGGTGATAAGTTACCTACTACTGCAGCGCATTATCCTGCATCTATTTTAATGGGACTTTCAACATTCCTAATTGGTATGTTATTGTTTATTCGCCGTAAAAATGCAAAATAAAGACCAACATCCTTCCATCTAAAAAATACATGAAACCAATATAAAACTAAAAAGGACTTTGGATTGCAGTTTATTATGCAACCCAAAGTCCTTTTGGCATCTATCAGAAAGAGTATTAATATGCTTTTCCCCAATAGACCATGTGCTTTGCTTCTTTACTACAGCAAATACATTCGTCAGCTAAATGTTCTTGTTCAAAAGGCATACAGCGTGAAGATACTCCAACTTCTTCTTTTAGTTTCTCTTCACAAGCTAGTTCTCCACACCACATCGCCTTAATAAACCCTTGCTTTTCATCAGCTGCTTTTTTCATCTCTTCGAAATTCGTCACACTACACGTATTCTCATCGCGAAATACTTTTGCTTTATTAAATAAAGAATGATGAATTTCCTCAAGTAATGATGGAATACGTTCTTCTAATTGATCCATTGCTATAAATTCTTTTTCTTTCGTATCTCGCCTTACAAGTACAACTTGATTCTTTTCAATATCCTTTGGACCAACTTCTAATCGAATTGGAATTCCCTTCATTTCATACTCATTAAATTTCCAGCCCGGTGTTTTATTGCTAGCATCTATTTTTACACGCGCAACCTTCTGAATACGTCCTTGTAACTCTGTTGCTTTTTCTAACACACCTTCTTTATGCTGAGCAATAGGTACAATAACAACTTGTAATGGAGCGACTTTTGGCGGCATTACAAGTCCGTTATTATCGCTATGGACCATAATAAGTCCACCTATCATTCTCGTTGATACACCCCACGAAGTTTGGTGTACATATTGCCACTTACCGTTACGATCTAAAAACTTAATATCAAATGCTTCAGAGAAATTCGTTCCAAAGTTATGAGATGTTCCTGTTTGAAGTGCTTTTCCATCATGCATTAAACTTTCAATCGTATAAGTTGCCTTCGCTCCTGCAAACTTTTCTTTTTCTGTTTTTTGCCCTTTAATAACCGGAATTGCTAAATACTCTTCACAAAAGGCAGCATATAGATTTAAAATATTTAATGTTTCAATTTGAGATTCTTCTGCCGTTTCATGAATCGTGTGACCTTCTTGCCATAAAAATTCAGTTGTACGAAGAAATGGTCTCGTTGTCTTCTCCCAACGAACTACTGAACACCACTGGTTATATAACTTTGGTAAATCATTATATGATTGAACAATTTTTGAAAAATGCTCACAAAATAGAGTTTCAGATGTAGGGCGTACACAAAGTCTTTCCGCTAACTTTTCATCCCCACCATGAGTAACCCATGCTACTTCAGGAGCAAATCCTTCAACATGATCTTTCTCTTTTTGTAATAAACTCTCTGGAATAAACATTGGCATGTACACATTTTCATGGCCAGATTCTTTTAATTTTTCATCCATCACTTTCTGCATATTTTCCCATAATGCATAACCGTATGGACGTAAAATCATACAACCTTTCACACTTGAATAATCAACAAGCTCCGCTTTTTTTACAATATCGGTATACCACTGAGCAAAGTCTTCTTCCATCTTCGTAATGGCTTGTACTTGTTCTTTTACCATAGTTATTCTTCCTCCTTTAGAAAATAGAAAAAGCCCGTGTCCCCAAATAGGGACCGAGCTTTGTCGGCGTTACCACCCTGATTCATACACAAAAAATTGAGTATGCTCTCTTTTTGATAACGGGAATTTCCCGCTGCATATGCAGAACTCAAAGGTAGGTTCCATATCACCTTTTAAGAATCTTCCAGCCAAAAGGATTCTCTCTCTGCAAAAAAGGTAAGACATGTACTAGTCCTTTTTCATCGTTATAACGAAATAAATTTGTTCAATATCATAATATAAATTTTATTTTAAAACAAGAGTGAATTTTCTTATTTTTATACATTCTTTTCAATTATTACTGTTTTATACATAACTTTTCCGAACTATTTTTACAAGTTGATGAGCCACCATGCCAATTAGTGTACCAATTAAAACGAAGAAACAAATAAATCCGTATCCCATTCCTTCCCATCCACCAATAGCCATCATTGTTACAGGAAAGAAAGCTAAACAAAGAAGTACTAAACTAATTGCAAATATAATATCAAACTGTTTGTCTGGAAAACGTTTCTTTAGTAAATATGACATAAAAAATACAAGGAGAATCGTAACTCCACCAATGATGTAAAAGATACCAAATCCATCTAACCAATCCATAGTATTCCCTCCTTCCATCCATTCCCTTATACTTATTATATGTTTAATTTTTCTGAAAATAAACAATAGAATTTTATTCAGAAATATATTCTTATTACCAGGTATTAATAGTAATATATAAGAATAGGTTTTATATAATCAGGAGGGAAACTTTATGGATAAAGCATTAACAAATCACGTCATTATTTTATCTTTCGACTGCTTATCAGCTTTAGATTTTCCTATATTACAAAAACTACCTAATTTCCAAAATTTAATAAAAAAGGGCGCGATTGCGAAAAAAGTGGAGCCAATTTATCCTTCTGTAACATATCCAAGCCACTCAACAATCGTAACCGGTAATTATCCTAATAAGCATGGCGTTGTCAGCAATACATTACTTCAACCAGGACGTGAGTCACCAGATTGGCATTGGTATCGAAAGTCCATTAAAGGAACAACTTTATATGATGAAGCACGCAAAGCAAATTTAACGACAGCATCCCTTCTATGGCCTGTTACTGGAAGAGCAAATATCGATTACAATTTACCAGAAATTTTTCCAAATAGACCGTGGCAAAATCAAATTTTAGTTTCATTATTTAGCGGTAGCCCGCTATATCAATTAGATTTAAATCGTCGCTTCGGCCATATACGAAATGGATTGTCACAGCCTGAGCTTGATGATTTCGTCCTTGCTTCTGCCGTACATACAATTCAGACGAAAAAGCCTAATGTTATGTTTGTACATTTTACTGATTTAGATACTCAAAGACATTATCATGGCTTCGAGTCCGAGGAAACAGTAGCTGCAATCCATAGACACGACGAACGCCTTGGAAAAATTATTCATGCATTAAAAGAAAGCAGGCTATACGAAGAGAGTACAATTATTGCACTTGGTGACCATAGCGCTTTAAGTGAAAATAAAGCAATCCAATTAAATGTCCTATTTCGTCAAAAAGGACTTATATCCGTAAATAAAAGTGGAAAGTTACTAGATTGGAAAGCCTATTGCCAAAGCTGTGATGGATCTGCCTACGTACATGTAAAAGATAAAAATGATACTGAAACGATTAAAGAGATTCAACTTCTTCTTGAAGAGCTTCTTCAGGATAAACAAAATGGAATTGAATTTATTCTGCACGATGAAGATGCAAAAGAACGTGGTGCTGATGGTAATTGCTTATTTATGCTAGAAGCCATGGAAGGTTATTACTTCATTGAAAATTATACAGGGGATTTCATAAAAGAAATTACTAAAAAAGATGTTACTTCTAGTAAGAAATATACATTTGGAACACACGGATATTCTCCAACAAAACCTAACTATGAAACAATTTTTATAGCTGCTGGGAAAGGCATTCAAAGTGGTGTTACAGTCCCGTATATGAGACTTATTGATGAAGGCCCGACTATTGCTAGATTACTCGGTTTGCACTTAGGTGAAACAGACGGAGCAATTGTAGAGGATTTGCTTCAATTGTAAAGAACTGTGTATATATGTAAAAGTTATGTAAAAATCATCCTTGTTTCTCTTTTTACAATTTTTATTTTTGTACACTGTTAGTAGAACAAATTTAAGGGGGAACATTATATGAAAAAAATGTCCAGACAAGAAAAAAGCTGGATATTATATGATTGGGCTAACTCGGTATATTCGCTCGTCATTACAACTGCATTATTTCCAATTTACTTTAAAGCAGCTGCAAAAGAAGCTGGACTATCTGGTGCAACTTCAACAGCCTATTGGGGATATGCAAACTCGTTCGCTACACTTTTAATTTCTATACTCGCTCCTATTCTCGGCACAGTTGCTGATTATAAGGGATTTAAAAAACGATTTTTCACATTCTTCTTTGGACTCGGTATCGTATTTACAAGTATGCTAGCAGTTGTTCCAACATCTCAGTGGTACTTATTACTAGGATGCTATATGCTCGCATTAGTCGGCTTTGCTGGAGCAAATATTTTTTATGATGCATTTTTAATAGATGTTACATCTAAAGATAGAATGGACCGAATTTCTACAAGAGGCTTTGCATTAGGTTATATTGGGAGCACAATTCCTTTTATCGGTTGTATTGCTCTTATCATTCTTGCTCAAAAAGGAACTATCCCCCTATCGGTCGGAATTGCTAGTCAAATTTCCTTTGCAATAACAGCTCTTTGGTGGGGACTATTTACGATACCAATGCTAAAAAATGTAGAGCAAACACACTATATTGAACGTCATCCAAGACCAATTGCAATGAGCTTCAAGCGCCTTGCTGATACTTTTAAAAATATTAAAGAATATAAAACTGTATTTATGTTCCTAATAGCTTACTTTTTCTACATTGACGGGGTAGATACAATTATTACTATGTCTACTGCTTACGGAACAGATCTCGGTATTAGTGCAACCAATCTATTAATCATCTTATTTGTAACACAAATTGTCGCTTGTCCATTCGCTTTATTATATGGAAAACTATCAGAAACATTTACCGGTAAAAAAATGCTATATGTCGGTATTATTATTTATATCATTATTTGCATATATGCTTATTTCTTAAAAACGACACTAGATTTCTGGATTTTAGCAATGCTGGTTGCTACTTCTCAGGGCGGGATTCAAGCACTTAGCCGTTCTTATTTCGCAAAACTAGTGCCGAAAGAATCTGCAAATGAATTCTTCGGATTTTATAATATCTTTGGTAAATTCGCGGCAATTATGGGTCCAGTATTAGTAGGTGTCACAACACAATTAACAGGAAAAACGAACGCTGGTGTCCTTAGTATTATCGTCCTATTTATTATCGGTGGATTCTTATTAACTAGAGTACCTGAAAATGATACGTCCGTTACACCACCTAATCCGAAAACTAAAACAATATAAGAAAAAGATCCTCTTCAAACGCGAAGAGGATCTTTTTCTTTATTTTTAACGATAACGTTGTACAATTAAAGACTCTACAGCTTGTACAAAAATAGTTTATCGACAGTTGTTCCTAATACTTCTGCTAACCGGAATGCTAGCGCTAAGCTTGGATCATACTTATTATTCTCAATTGCATTTATCGTCTGTCTTGATACGTTACACTTATCAGCTAATGCACCTTGTGAAATATTATTTTCAGTGCGTAATTCATAGATTTGATTTTTCACACCGTTTCTCCTAACCTGTAAAATTATTTTTACAACATCAGTATATAGTTGGTACATTTCATTGTCAAAAGATTTCCATAGAAAAAGGAAGCAAACATGCTCCCTCACGATACTTATTTCGAAATTAAAGAATTGTTTAACTCCTTTTGATTTGCGTCTTCTTCTTTATTTATAATATTTCCACTTATCTTCATGCGTAAAACTGGCACAATCGCTAATAAAATAAATGACATCGCTATACAAAATACAATAACTAGTGAAGTCATTTCCTTCAATCCCCCAGCTAGTGAAGTTCCAATTAGCATTGCACCCATAAACAGTGGTAAAATTGTCCCATTTACCCTTCCAATCATATTTTCTGGTACAAGTTGAATCATAAGCGTACCGACAACGATATTGACACAGGCTAAACAAATCCCTGTTCCAAATCGC
Organism: Bacillus sp. P4_D3; assembly: GCF_056401855.1. Taxonomy (NCBI): domain Bacteria; kingdom Bacillati; phylum Bacillota; class Bacilli; order Caryophanales; family Bacillaceae; genus Bacillus; species Bacillus sp. P4_D3. Next base: position 1,614 of record NZ_JBFUIN010000001.1, on the reverse strand, counting down.
ATCAAACTAGTAACCCAAAATGATGTAGACAACCCTTCGACTAAAAATGAGATTGCTAATATACTCATACCAAATACAAACATCTTTTTCGGATTTACTTTTGAAGCGAAAACTGCAGCAACAATACCACCGATTAGCATACCTATTCCATCCGCTGCTGCTAAATATTGAACAGCTTCTTTTTCCATGCCTAAACGTTCGATTACAAGGAATACTTCTAATGGGTTCGTTAATCCGACTGCTAAACCAATAATAGTAAAAGTAATTGTAATCATACGTAAATTTCGCGTGTGAAGAACGTATTTCCATCCTTCTTTTATATCATTTTTTAATGAACCTCTCACTGCTTGCTCTTGTTCAACCCATTTTGGTAAAAACGAAAGGACAATAGCCGATAACAAAAATAAAATGATCAAGCTATATAGTGACGTAAATAAACCAAGTTGTGTATACACAATTGACCCTACAACTGGTCCGAAAATCATAAATAACGACTGTAACGTTTGGTTAAATGCAATAGCACTCGCTACCTGTTCTTCTTTTACATAACGCTTAAATATACGTGAAGATGACGGTTGAGAAAACTGACCTACAATTGCGGAAACGAGTGTTGCGAAAAATATAGCCTGCCAATAATCAAGCTTTAACAATAAAACAATTCCTATAATAGATAGTACGCTTAATACATCTCCAGCAACCATCGTTCTCTTCGGATTCCAGCGATCTGCTAACGCACCACCGATGAATGAAAAAATAAAAATTGGTGCATATTCCATAACCGACAATAAAGAAACTGAAACCGGATCATTATTCGTTCGCTCCATAATAAAATACAAAAGAGCCATATTTCTGATCCAAATTGCAAATTGTTGTAAAATATCAGATGCCATAACGAGCATAAATGCTCGGTTTTTAAATAGAGTCTTCATCCTCATTTCTCCTTTTATAAACCGACCGTTCAGTCTAATTTTTTTGTAAGAAAAGCCGCTGACTTATTATTCAGCTGCCATCCCTTTTAACAATACATCTATTGCCTTTTTATAAATTCGTTTTAGCTCTTGGTAATCTAACTCATAGTAAAGTACTCCAAGCCCTGATAATAACCCATTCACAATATACATGAGATCGCGAGTATTATCTTCACGGAACTCTCCAGACTTTATGCCTGTTTCAATTAATTTCTCAAAAATCACATACGATTCTCTAGTTAGAGCTAACATTTCATCTAAAATCTCTTTACTTACAACTTGGCTCATAGAAAATTCTTCTATTGCACTAGAAATAGGTTGCTGTATGTCCTCTACATAATATTCTGCGAGACCATATAATTTCTCAATATTAGTAACATACAACTTCTCTTTTTCATTCCATTTCTCAAGCCAATCATACGTATGCTGTTTCACTACAAATAAAAATAATTCTTCTTTACTTTTAAAGTGATAATAAATACTTCCTTTACTTCGCCCTGTAACTTCACAAATATCTTCCATAGATGTAGCTGCATAACCTTTTTGTGAAAACAGACTTTCTGCTTTATATGCAATTTCTTTCTTTATCTCTTCTGCACTTCTTCTCATATTCACACCTCACTAAACCGACCGTTCAGTCTAATAA